>NZ_JBFTNY010000018.1:0-128720 GCF_056397705.1 Variovorax sp. 05L425
AGGGGCCGTCTGCGGCGTTGCCCACGCTTGCAAGGCCACAGCCTTGCTGCGCGCGGGCGCCTTGCATCCAGCCCCTTTGCACGGCAACGCGATCCCCGGAAGTAGTGTGAACAGACCCTAATGGACAAAGACTGGCTCCGTTTTCACCCCAACCCGTCGAAGCCGCGTTTTGCGCCGCCGCCCGGCGCGGTCGATGCGCACTGCCACGTCTTCGGGCCAGGCGCGCAGTTCCCCTACGCGCCGGAGCGCAAGTACACGCCCTGCGACGCCTCGAAGGACCAGCTCTTCGCACTGCGCGATCTGCTGGGCTTCGAGCGCAACGTGATCGTGCAGGCCACCTGCCATGGGAACGACAACCGCGCGCTGGTCGACGCCATCGCGCATTCGAACGGCCGCGCGCGCGGCGTGGCTTCGGTCGCGGCGGAGGTGAGCGACGCTGAAATCCGCCTTCTGCATGAGGCCGGCGTGCGCGGCGTGCGCTTCAACTTCCTCAAGCGCCTCGCGGACTTCACGCCGCCGGAGGTGCTGATGCGCACCGCCGAGCGCATCGCGCCGCTGGGTTGGCATGTGGTCGTGTACTTCGAGGCACAGAACCTGCCCGAGCTGTGGGACTTCTTCACCCGCCTGCCGACGATCGTGGTGGTCGACCACATGGGCCGCCCCGATGTCACCCAACCGGTCGACGGGCCGCAGTTCGAACGTTTCGTCCGATTGCTGCGAGAGCATCCGAACATCTGGTCGAAGGTGAGTTGTCCGGAGCGCATCTCGCAGTCCGGTCCGCCGACCTATGACGACGTGGTTCCGTTCGCGCGGCGGCTGGTCGAGACCTTTCCCGACCGCGTGCTTTGGGGCACCGATTGGCCGCATCCCAACCTCAAGACGCACATGCCCGATGACGGAACGCTGGTCGACATGATTCCCCGCATCGCGCCGACGGCGGAGCTTCAGCGCAAGCTGCTGGTGGACAACCCGATGCGGCTCTACTGGGCCTGAACCCGCCGCCGCCCTGTTACTGCTGCGGAATACCCGCTTGGCGGATCACCTCGGACCAACGCTGAATCTCGTCCCTGAGCAAATCCGCCTGTTGCCGCGGCGTGCTGCCCTGCGCTTCGACGCCGATCTGGCGCAGACGCTCCTTGACCTCCGGCGTGGCCAGTGCCGCATTGACTTCCTTGTTGAGCCTTGCAATGACGGCCGGTGGCGTCTTGGCTGGCACCGCGAATGCGTTCCACGAGGCGACATTGAAATTGGGCACGCCGCTCTCCGCGACGGTCGGCGTGTCGGGCAGCGCGAACGAGCGCTTCGCGCCCATGACCGCGATCGGACGCAGCGACTTCCCGCTGATCTGACCGAGGATGGGCGCGAGGATCTCTACGCCTGCGTCGATCTGCCCTCCGCGTAGCGCCGTGATCATGGCCGGTGAACCATTGAAGGGAACCACCAGCGCATCGATGCCGGTGCTGCGCTTGAGCAGCTCGGCGGCCAGGTGCTGCGTGCTGCCGACGTTGATCGTGCCGATGTTGACAGTGCCCGGGTGCGCCTTCGCATAGGCCAGCAGTTCCTGCATCGTCTTGAACTTCGAGTCCGCGGCAGCGACGAGGGCGACGTCGAAGTAGCCGAGCGTCGAGACCGGCGCGAAATCCTTGACCGTGTCGAAGGGCAGTTGCTTGAACAGCCCTACGCTGACGGCATTGGCGTTGGACATCAGCAGCACGGTGAGGCCGTCCGCCGGCGCCTTGGCCACGGTGTCGGAAGCGACCACGCCCCCTGCTCCGGGCTTGTTGTCCACGATGATGCTTTGCCCGATGGACTCCGACATCTTCTGCGCGACGGTGCGCGCGGTCAGGTCGGCGACGCCGCCTGCGCCGAAGGGCACCACGAGGCGGATCGGTTTTGCGCTCGATGGTTGCGCGTTCGCACCTGCACAGAGGGCCAATGCAGCCTGGAGGAGCGCTGAACGCCGGGCGATGTTGAGAGCCGTGCGCTTTTTCATGCCGCGGCATTGCGCGCCTGCGCATGGCGCGCAGCAAATGCCACATACCAGTCGAGGCTGCCGGGATTGGCCATCGCCTCCCGGTTCACGACGCGCTCGACAGGCTGGCCCAGCAGCAATTTCTTGATCGGCAGCTCCTGCTTCTTGCCGGACAGCGTGCGCGGAATCTCCGCGACCTGAAAGATGTCGTTGGGCACGAAGCGCGGCGACAGCGAGGTCTTGATGGCGTTGTCGATCTTCGCGCGCATCGCGTCGTCGAGCGCGACGCCTTCGCGCAGCACGACGAACAGCGGCATGTAGCTTTCCCGGCCGAGGTATTCGAGGTCGACCACCATCGAATCGAGCACCTCGGGCAGGCCTTCGACCGCGGTGTATATCTCGCTGGTGCCCATGCGCAGGCCCTGGCGATTGATGGTGGCGTCGCTGCGGCCGTAGATGATGCAGCCGCCGTCTTCGCCGATCCTGATCCAGTCGCCGTGGCGCCAGACGCCGGGGTAGGTGTCGAAGTAGCTCGACAGGTAGCGCGCGTTGCCTTCGTCGCCCCAGAAGTACAGCGGCATCGATGGAATCGGCTGGATGCACACCAGTTCGCCGACTTCGCCGATCACCGGTTGGCCCGATCCGTTCCACGCTTCGACTGCAGCACCGAGGAAGCGGCATTGCATCTGGCCCGGTATTTCCGGCAGTTCGCGGTTGCCGCCAACGAAGGCGCCGCAGAAGTCGGTGCCGCCCGAAATGTTGTACCACCACACGGCCGGCGAACCTGCCGCAAGCACTTGCGCCGTGCCCCAGCGTTGCACCTCTTCGGGCAGCGGCGAGCCGGTGCTGCCGAGCGCGCGCACGCGCGAGAGATCGCCGCATTGCTTCGCGACCAAGCCGGCCTTCATGCAGTTGGTGAAGTACGCCGCGCCTGCCCCGAAGAAGGTCACCTTGTGCCGCGCGACGAAGCGCCACAGCACGCCCCAGTCGATCTTCTCCCGGCTGCCCGCCGGATTGCCGTCGTAGATGCAGATGGTCGCGCCGAAAGCGAGCCCGGAGAGTTGCGAGTTCCACATCACCCAGCCGGTCGAGCTGTACCAGTGGTAGCGCTCGCCGTGGTTGTTGGCGCCGTAGCTCGGCCCCAGGTCGTGGTGCAGGCCGCAGGCGTACATGTTGACGATGATTCCGCCCTGGCCGTGCACGATGGGCTTCGGCAGGCCGGTGGTGCCGCTCGAATAGACGATCCACACCGGATGGTCGAAGGGCAGCCATTCGGGCTCGAAGGCGGCGGTCGCGGCATCGTGGCGTGCCGTCGCGCTGGTCCATTCGGCTTCGGCCGGAATCTGCGTCGCCGCGAAAGGCGTGCGCACCAGCACCAGCTTGCGCACGCTCGGCAGCGCGGCGCGCAATTCCTGCACCACGGCGCTGCGGTCCAGCGGCTTGCCGCCGTAGTGGATGCCGTCGACGGCGATCAACACCTTCGGCTCGATCTGCCGGAACCGGTCGACCACCGCGACCATGCCCATGTCCGGCGCGCAGACGCTCCACACGGCGCCGATGCTCGAGCAGGCGAGAAATGCGACGAGCGTCTCGGGCACGTTGGGCATATAGGCCGCCACGCGGTCGCCGCGTTCCACGCCGAGTTCGCGCAGTGCCAGTGCGAAGGCGGCGATCTGCCGGCGCAGTTCGGGCCACGACATCTCGCGGACTTCGCCGAGTTCGTTGTCGCTGATGATCGCCGGCATGCCGGCGGCGTGCGCCGCGTCGACGTGGCGAAACACTTCGCGCGTGTAGTTCACCTGTGCACCAGGGAACCAGCGTGTGCCGGGCATGTGCGTATCGGTGACCACGCTGCTCGCGGGCGTCGGCGAGTGCATGCCGAAGAAGTCCCAGATGCTCTGCCAGAACGCCGGAGGGTCGGTGACCGACCAGCGCCACAGCGCGTCGTAGGACTCGAATGAAAGTCCGCGCCGGTCGCGCAGCCAATCCTGGTAGAGGCGGATCTGGGGAATGAAGGGTGCGGGTGTGGTCGGGTTCACCCGTCGAGCCTATCGCGCCCTGCCCCGGTCCTTCAATGCGGGTAAGCACAGAGGCTCGCGTCGACCCTGCCGGGGAACGGGGCGCAGGGGGCGCAGGGTTGGATGCCTTGTCTGTGTCACCGGTTCGTGGTGTACTTTTGGGTGATCCAGAACCACCGATTTTTGAAGGAGCGGACATGTCACTGCGCATCAACGACGTCACACCCGATTTCACGGCGAACACCACCCAGGGCCCGATCAAGTTCCACGACTGGATCGGCGACAAATGGGCGGTCCTGTTCTCGCACCCGAAGGACTTCACGCCCGTGTGCACCACCGAACTTGGCTATATGGCGAAGATCGAGCCCGAATTCACCAAGCGCAACGCCAAGCTGATCGGCCTGAGCATCGATCCGGTCGATGCGCACGATCGCTGGGCCAAGGACATCGAGGAGACCCAGGGCTACCTGCCCAAGTACCCGATGATCGGCGACACCGACCTCGCCGTGGCCAAGCTCTACAACATGCTGCCCGCCGAGGAGCCCGGCACCTCCGAAGGCCGCACCGCGGCCACCAACGCGACGGTGCGCTCGGTCTTCATCATCGGCCCCGACAAGCGCATCAAGCTGATGCTGACCTACCCGATGACCACCGGCCGCAACTTCGACGAGATCCTGCGAGTGCTCGACTCGATGCAGCTCACCGCCGCACACAAGGTCGCGACGCCGGTCAACTGGAAGAACGGCGAGGATGTGATCATCTCCGGGTCCGTTTCCGACGAAGACGCCAAGAAGCTCTTCCCGGAAGGCTGGAAGGCACCGAAGCCCTACCTGCGCGTGGTCAAGCAGCCGGGCTGATCCGCGCGGCGGTCCCCGCATGATCTTCGAGCAAGTCCCCACCGGCGGCTGCCAGTCCTACCTGATCGGCTGCGGCGACACCTGCGTGGGGGCGCTCGTCGATCCGGAGCTGAGCCAGATCGACCACTACCTCGCGCTGGCCAGCCGCGACGGCGTGCGCATCCGCTACCTCATCGACACGCACACGCACGCCGACCACTTTTCCGCCACCAAGGAACTGGCGCGGCGGTTGGGCGTGCCCGTCGTGATGCACCGCGCCAGCCCCGCGCCTTTCGTCGACATGCGCATCGGCGACGGCGAGATGGTCGTCATCGGCAAGCTGCGGCTGCAGGCACTCCACACGCCGGGCCACACGGCCGACTCGATGTGCCTGAAGCTTGACGACCGGGTCTTCACCGGCGACACACTGCTGATCGGCGGCACCGGGCGTACCGATCTGCCGAGCGGCAACCCCGAGGCGCTGCATGACAGCCTCTTCAACCGCCTGCTGCACCTCGACCCCGCGCTCAAGGTCTACCCGGCGCACGACTACAAGGGCCGCAGCCACTCCACCATCGGCGACGAGATCGCCAGCAATCCACGGCTGCAGAAGCGCGATCGTGCCGAGTTCGTGGAGATGATGCGCAGCCTCAACCTCACGATGCCCACGCACATCACCGAAGCGCTGCGCACGAACATGAGCGGCGGCAAGACGGTGGCGAGCCTGTTGGCCGAGGCCAGCGCGGCCGTGCCCTTCATGTCGCTGGGTGAACTCAAGTCGCGCGTCGAGGCGGTCGAGGACGACCTGATCGTGCTCGACGTGCGCGAGCGCGATGCCTACGAGGGCGGCCACGTCCCCGGCGCGCGACTGCTGCCGCGCGGCCAACTCGAACTGCGCGTGAACCAGGATCTGCCGGACCCCACGCGCCGCATCATCACGTGCTGCGAGTTGGGCTACATCTCGACGCTCGCGGCAGCCACGCTTCGCGCGATGGGATTCCAGCGCGCCGTCGCGCTCGACGGTGGCATGAAAGCCTGGCGCGAAGCCGGCTATCCGCTGAAGCCCGGCAAGGAACCCTGAGCGGGACGCTTGTAAGCCGGGCGCTGACATCCACGCGCGGGCCGCGGGGCCACATTCCAAGCTTGAAGGAGACGACATGAAACACCGAATCCTCACGCTTGTTTTCGTCTGCGCCGCAATCACTGTGCTCGCCGGGTGCGAGCCGAAGCCGCAGCCACCCAAGGCGGCTGCGGCAGCAGGCGTGGCGGCTTACCTGTAGTCTGCGGCGCCGAAGCGGCTAGAACTGAACGCCGATCCCCGCCTGAATCAGGTCGGCATCGCGGTCGTACCGGGTCGCAAAGCGATTCCAGGTCACGCGCGCCAGCCACTTCCGGCTGATCCTGTAGCTGGCCGACACGGAGACGAGCCCTGAAACACGGCCGTCGCCGGTGGAATCGATGGGCGACCGGTTCTTTTGGGTGATGGCGACATACGGGCCCACGCCAGCGGACAAGGTGAAGCGGTCGTCGAAGAAGGCGTTGGCGACCCAGAGCTGGACTGCGACGCCGTCGCGGCGGGACTGGACCTCGCCGTCTTCATGCAGCAAGGACGCGCTCACGTCGAAGTACCGGCCGAGCCCGTGCCGATATTCCAGGGATGCGGCGGGCGAGGACTCCGACCGGTCGCTGTTCAGGATCGACGCGCCGACCATCAGGGTCAATTCGTCGCCGGTGACATTCGACGTTCTTGGGATGGGGCGCTCGCGCGGACCCGGCCCGTCCGGGGCCTCCAGTTGATAGCCAATACCGAACAGCAGCGCGGTCGTGTCCGGACCGCCGTTGGTTTTCACGCGGTTGAGCTTCATCTCCCCGATCCAGCGGTTGTCGAAATAGTAGGCAAGTCGCAGGCTCAGGACCGCGCCCCATCCATGGGCGTTGTCATAGCTCGGGAGGTACTGGCTGGTGACCGTGTCGAAATAGCGGTAGGGGCCTGCACCGGCCGACAGTTCGAGGCGGTTCTCCGCCAGCGGCAGGCGCGCCCATAGCTGCAGCGCCTGACCGTCTCGATGGTGAGACGGAATGTGGCCTTCGTTGAGCCACGAAAAGCTCCAGGCGGCATAGCGCCCGAGGCCCTCGCGGTAGCTCCCTTCCCAGGAATACGAATGCTCGCCCGCGCTGACGAGAGGACCGGCAAGCAGGGACACTTCCTGGGCGCCGGCGATCGAAGTGGCGGCAAGGATGCCTGCAGCGACGAATGGTCGAAGGGACGCCGCGCGAAACGATCGCGCGCCGAATCTCGATGCCCGGTTGTCGGAAGGTTTGTTCTTCTTCAAGGCACAAAAGCATACCGACCTTGTGCAAAGTTTCAGTAAGCCAAATGTCTGATGCAGGGCCCTGCTCGTTCATTGACACCGCTTTCCGTCCAGCGCACCATTTTTGGCTTCCACGCACGCCCTTCGCAGGAGGAAACAGATGTCTGAATCGTTCCGCGATTTCGAACATGCCGGCTGGGCGGACCCCACCGTGTGCGCCAGCTACGACGACCTGATGTCGAGCCTCACGACCCAGTCCATCGGCGCCCTGCTCGACGGCGCACACGTGAAACAAGACAGCCTCGTGCTGGATGTCGCATCGGGTGCGGGCTACGTGGCCGGTGCGGCGCTGGCGCGGCACGCGACGGTGACGGGCATCGACTTCTCTGCCGAACAGGTGCGCATGGCCATGCAGCGCCATCCCGCCGCGACCTTTGTCGAAGGCGATGCCGGCAACCTGCCTTTCGCGACCGACGCGTTCGACGCGGTCGTCGCCAACTACGGCGTCCTCCACTTTCCGGATCCCGAGCGCTTCTTTGCAGAGGCCTTTCGCGTGTTGAAGCAGGGCGGCCGCCTGGCATTCACCGTGTGGGACGTACCAGGCGAGACCCAGCTCTTCGGCGCGGTGCTCGGCGCGATCGGCACGCACGGTTCGCTCGACGTGGGCTTGCCAGCCGGCCCCAACATGTTTTTCTTTGCCGATGCCTCGGCCTGCGAGAAGGCGTTGGCACCGGCGGGATTCAAGGATTGCGTGGTGACCCGCGTGCCGCAGACGTGGCGCCCTTCGACGGGCGAGCAGATCCTGCGCACGATCAAGACCGGCACGGTGCGCACGCGTGGCACGCTCCGGCGGCAAAGCGCTGAATCGCTGGACGCGATCGACGAGGCCATCCTGACGGCGCTGGAGCCTTTCAGGAAGGCGGGCGGCTATGAGGTCCCGATGCCGGCGGTGCTGGTGGTTGCAGTCAAGCCCGGCTGATCGCCCTTGATCTACGCAACGCTGTCGCGGCGAACGTCAGACGTCAGTAACGGGTGGTCGACATCACCGTCGCGCGACACCTGGGGCGTTCTTGCGGCGCCAGCAAGGCGCAGTTGTCCAGCGCGCGCCGCTGCATGTCGCTCAACCTTCGCTCGGCGGGTGCGGGTGCATATCCGTGACCATATCCGTAGCCGGGCGCAGGCCTGTAGACCGGCGGCGGCGGGGCGTAGTACCCCGGCGCCGGATAGTAGACGGGTGGCGGCCGCTGGTAGTAGACCGGTGGCGCGGGTTGATAGTAGACCGGCGGCGGAGCCACGTAGGCCGGCTCCGCCGGGACCACATAGGCGGGCGCCGGCTGAGGCTGATAGTAAGTCGGCCCGCCCACATCGACGCCGATCGACACGTCGGCACTGGCAGTAGCGGCAACCGAAAGGGCAGCGACCGCCACGGTGGCCGACAAGGCCCATTTGACGAACGCGATGCCATGGAATCTCAAGGGGAATTCTCCGAACAAGGGGCGATGGCCCTGTGGTGATGCATGAAACGCTCTACCGGCAACGCCGGTGGACACGCTGACATTCTGTGACGTATCCGAAGAATGCGGCGCGGAGCATTCTCGCGCACTTCACCGCCATCCCCTATGCGAGGCGAAACAGGCTTGTCGCTTCCAGGTCAAGCACCGGCAGTTCGCGCTGATTGAACAAGCGCCAGCGCCAGCGCAGGATGCCGAGCGTCGGCCGCTTTTCGGAAACGCGCACCTCGACCACATCCGCGATCAGCCGCAGGCTGTCGCCGGGCCGCACCGGGTTCGGCCACTTGAGATACTGGAGGCCGGGCGACGCGAAGGATTCGGAGCCGACCAGCGCGGCATCGGTCACAAGCCGCATCGCAATCGCGCTGGTGTGCCAGCCGCTCGCGATGAGTCCGCCGAACGGCCCCTCGGCGGACTGCTTCGCATCGGTGTGAAACCACTGCGGGTCATAGGCCCGCGCGAACTGGACGATCTCCGCCTCGGTCACGAGATAGGGCCCGGCCTCGATGACCTGCCCTTCGTGGAACTCGGCGAACTTCATCGTCAGTACGTTTCGAGGTGCAGTCGACCCTCGCGCTTGAGGCTCGCGCCCACGGTGTCCCAATCCAGGCCCGCTTCGGTCGCCACGTCGCGTAGTGCGAGCACCACGCCCTCCTCCATGCTTTTCAGGCCGCACACGTAGAAGTGGCTTTGCCCGTCCTTGAGAAGCTCGACGAGATCCGCCGCGCGCTCGCGCATCATGTCCTGCACGTAGCGCTTGGGCTGGCCTTGTGTGCGCGAGAACGCGAAGTTGATGTCGATGAAATCCTTGGGCAGCGTCTGCAGCGGTCCGAAGTACGGCAACTCCTGTTGCGTGCGCGCGCCGAAGAACAGCATCAGCTTGCCGCCCTCGAACTTGCCGCTCTTGCGCAGGCGGCGGCGCCATTCGGTCATCGCGCGCATGGGCGCGCTGCCGGTGCCGGTGCAGATCATCACGATGTGCGACTTCGGATGGTTCGGCATCAGGAAAGAGTTGCCGAACGGGCCGATGACCTGCACCTTGTCGCCGACCTTGAGGTCGCACACGAAGTTGCTGCACACGCCGCGCACCGGGTTGCCCTGGTGATCCTGCAGCACGCGCTTCACGGTCAGCGAGACGTTGTTGTAGCCGGGCCGCTCGCCGTTGCGCGGGCTTGCGATGGAGTACTGGCGCGCGAAGTGTGGCTTGCCGTTGGCATCGAGACCGGGCGGGATGATCGCGATCGACTGGCCTTCGAGGACCGGGAAGGGCATGGTGCCGAAGTCCAGCACGATGTGGTGCGTCTGGTTCTCGTAGCCGGCTTCGGTGCAGTTGAAATTGCCGACAACGGTCGCGGTGGTCGGGCTCTTGGGCGGGAAGAGGTTGGTGTACGCATGCGCGGCCGACCACGGCGGCACGGTCGCACCGTACTGCGCGGAGTTGAAGGCCACTTCGCCCGGCGCGGCAGGCGGCTGCGGCGAAGCCGTTGGCACCTGCATCTGCACCTCGCCGGGCGACGCGACGCCTTCGGCTTCCAGTTGTTCGGGCGAGAGTTCGGCGGGCAGTTCGTCCCAGGTCAACTGCTCTTCGATCGAGTAGGCGCGGGCCACGGGCATGGTGCGCCAGTTGTCGATCGACCCGGTCGGGCACGGCGAGATGCAGGCCATGCAGCCATTGCACACATCGGCGCGCACCACATAGTTGCGGTCGTCGTGCGTGATGGCGTTGACCGGGCAAGTCGCCTCGCAGGTGTTGCACCGAATGCAGATCTCGGGGTCGATCAAGTGCTGCTTGATGACGTTGATTTCGGCCATGTCCATGATGTCTCCTTGCTCTCCCCCGGCGCGTGCGCTTTCAGCCGAACCTGACGTATTCGAAGTCGACGGGTTGGCGGTTGATGCCCATCACGGGAGGGGCAATCCAACCGGCGAACTTGCCAGGGTCGACCACGCGGCCCATCAACGATGCCACGAAAGCGAAGTCTTCGGGCGTCGGCAGCCATTCGCCCTTCTTGGCGTTCCATTCGGCTTCGTTCACCACGCGGCCTTCGGGCGACATCTTGATGCCGGCAAGCGCGCCGATCTGGCGATTGAAGGCCTTGTGCGGCACGGTGAGACGGGTCGGGATGCCGGCCTTCTCAAGCACCTTGTTCCAGCGGCCGACGCCGGCCACGGAGTCCTTGATGAAGTCGTCGCGCAGCACTTCGTTGAGCGCGTTGAGCATCGGCACGTCTTTCTCGACGAGCTGGCCGTTCACGACTTCGAGCACCTTGTAGGTCTGGCCCTTGAGCACGTGGTCGTCGGTGCGCTTGCCTTCTTCGTAGCGGCCCTTGAGGCCGGAGCTGTAGAAGGTGGCGGCGTTGCTCGACTGGTCGGCGCCGAAGAGGTCGATGGTGACGCTGTAGTGGAAGTTCAGGTAACGCTGGATGGTGCCGAGATCGATGGCACCTGCCGCGCGCACCTTCTGCGGGTCGTCGGTCTTCAGCTCGTTCATGACCTGCGCGGTGCGTTGCAGCACGCGCGACACGCCGCTTTCACCCACGAACATGTGGTGCGCTTCTTCAGTCAGCATGAACTTCGTCGTGCGCGCCAGCGGGTCGAAGGCGCTCTCGGCCAGCGCCGACAGCTGGAACTTGCCGTCGCGGTCGGTGAAGTACGTGAACATGAAGAACGCGAGCCAGTCGGGCGTCTTCTCGTTGAAGGCGCCGAGGATGCGCGGGTTGTCCTGGTCGCCGGACTGGCGCTGCAGCAGCGCCTCGGCTTCTTCGCGGCCGTCACGGCCGAAGTGCTTGTGCAGCAGGTAGACCATGGCCCACAGGTGGCGGCCCTCTTCGACGTTGATCTGGAACAGGTTGCGCAGGTCGTACATGCTGGGCGCGGTGAGGCCCAGGTGGCGCTGCTGTTCGACCGATGCGGGCTCGGTGTCGCCTTGCGTGACGATGATGCGGCGCAGGTTGGCACGGTGTTCGCCGGGCACGTCCTGCCAGGCCTTCTCGCCCTTGTTGTCGCCGAAATGGATCTCGCGGTTCGCGTCGCCCGGGTTCAGGAAGATGCCCCAGCGGTAGTCGCGCATCTTGACGTGGCCGAACTGGGCCCAGCCTTGCGGGTCGACGCTCACGGCCGTGCGCAGGTAGACCTCGTAATTGGTCGAGCCATCCGGGCCGACGTCGTCCCACCAGTTGATGAAGTTCGGCTGCCAGCCTTCGAGCGCGCGCTGCAGCGTACGGTCTTCGCTCAGGTTGACGTTGTTCGGGATCTTCTCGCTGTAGTTGATCGTGCTCATCGTTGTTCCTTGGGGTTGATCGGGCTCTGGGTGCGCTGTGTCATCAGACGCGGTTCAAATCGAAGCCGGCCTTCTCGCCGGTGCCA
Organism: Variovorax sp. 05L425; assembly: GCF_056397705.1. Classification (NCBI taxonomy): domain Bacteria; kingdom Pseudomonadati; phylum Pseudomonadota; class Betaproteobacteria; order Burkholderiales; family Comamonadaceae; genus Variovorax; species Variovorax sp. 05L425. The sequence goes on from NZ_JBFTNY010000018.1 coordinate 12,016, forward strand.
TAGACCTTCAATGCGCCCTTTTCGCCTACGGCGTTGGGACGCTGGAAGATCCAGTTCTGCCAGGCGGTGAGCCGGCCGAAGATGCGGGTGAACATGTTCTCCTGGCTCGCGAAGCGCAGGTTGGCTTCGAGGCCGGTGAGCGCGTCGGGCGACATGGCCACGCGCTCTTCAATGGCGATGCGGATTTCGTCGTCCCAGTCGATGTCGTCCGGCGCCATCGTGACGAGGCCGAGCGCCATGGCCGCGTCGGCGTCGAGCGGCTTGCCGGCAGCAGCACGAGCGGCTTCCATCGGCGCGGTCTCCTCGTAGAAGCGGCGCTGCAGTCGGCTCTGGTCGTTGACCAGCGGGAAGAAGCCGAAGTTGAATTCGTTGAGCGTGATCTTCGGAGCCTTCTCGGCATCGTCGGGCAGCGCGAGCATGTAGGCACGGTCGGCGGCGAAGGCGATCTCGGCCAGCGTGCCGGCGAAGCAGGAGCCCGACTCGATCAGCGCGAAGAGGCTGCGCGACGACACGTCGAGGCGTGCCAGCGTGCGGCGCAGCGCGCCGATGGTTTCGCGCACCAGCCAATGGTCCTTGTGGGCCAGCATCGTGGCGTCGCTGGCGAGCACGGCCTGGGCGTCGCCCTCGGTCTTCAGCAGCCAGGTGCCGATGTCGAGTTCGTTGGTGCGCATGCAGAGGATGGCGTCGTCCAGCTGGCGAGCCATCGCGAGCGGCCACCAGTTGACGCCGGCGGCTTCGATGCCGGCGATGTCGGTGGGTTGCGCACCCTTCGGTGCCTTGACCGTGAAGGTGGCGGTGCGGCGGGCGCGGTCGATCTCGATGGTGACGTGTTCGTAGCGCAGGCTGTCGGGGCCGTCTTCGCGCTCGACGCGGGTGAGGCTCACGCCCTTGCCGTTGGCTGGGCGGTCGCTGGCTTCAGCGAGCTTGGCGGCGCGATCCTGCACGGCGGCGCCGAACTGTACGGGCTTGGCGATCGCGTCGACGAGACGCCATTCGACGGCACGCTGGCCGCGCACGCCTTCGACGCTGGTGCAGAAGATGTCGGCGAGGTCATGACGCACGTGGCGCTTGTCGGTGACGCGGGTCAGGCCGCCGGTGCCGGGCAGCACGCCGAGCAGCGGCACTTCGGGCAGCGAGACGGAAGAAGAACGGTCGTCGACCAGGATGATCTCGTCGCAGGCCAGGGCCAGTTCGTAGCCGCCGCCGGCGCAGGCGCCGTTCACGGCGGCGATGAACTTGAGGCCGGAATGCTTCGACGAGTCCTCGATGCCGTTGCGGGTCTCGTTGGTGAACTTGCAGAAGTTCACCTTCCAGGCATGGCTCGACACGCCCAGCATGAAGATGTTGGCGCCCGAACAGAAGATGCGGTCCTTGGCGCTGGTGACGATGACCGAACGGACTTCGGGGTGCTCGAAACGCACGCGGTTCAGCGCGTCATGGAGTTCGATGTCCACGCCCAGGTCGTAGCTGTTCAGCTTGAGCTTGTAGCCGGGACGGATGCCGCCGTCTTCCGCGATGTCGAGCGACAAGCGGGCCACGGAACCCTCGACGCTCAGTTTCCAGTGACGGTACTGCGTGGGGTCGGTGCGGTAGTCCACGCGGGCAGGGTGAGCAGCGGTTTCAGCCATGACGGTCTCCTTGGGGGTTTCGAGGGCATCTAGGAACAATAGTGCATTTGCCTATCGCCATGACATGCATCATGCTGCATGTTTTGACGCGAGTCAACCCTGGAATGAATTTTTTACAGCAACGCGGATGCGTGGACTCAGCCTTCGCGGCTCATGGATTCGCGCACGGTGTCGCGCAGCAAGCTGAAACTCTCTGCCAAGTCGTGCCCGCTCGTGTCCACGCTCAGGTCGGCCTTTGAATAGAAAGCCGCACGGCCGCTCAGGATGCGCCGCAAGTCGTCCATGGCTTCCTTGCTGGCGGCCATCGGGCGGGTGTCGCCCTGTGCGGCGACGCGGCCCATGTGCTCTTCGGGCGCGGCCTGCAGCCAGACGGTGGTGCAGTGGGCCAAGAGCTGGTTGAACGTGGCGGGATCCGAGACGATGCCGCCGGGCGTGGCAATCACCACTTCGCTGTAGATCTGGACGGTTTCTTCCAGGGCGCGGCGCTCGTAGCGGCGATAGGCGTTGGTGCCGTAGAGATCATGGATTTCGCGCACGCTGCAGCCGGCGAACTTCTCGATCTCGCGACTCAGTTCGATGAACGGGACATCGAGGTCGTCGGCAAGCATCTGCCCCAGCGTGGACTTGCCGGCGCCGCGCAGGCCGACGAGCGCGATCCGGCGGTACCGGGCCGGATCACCCGCGGCGGTGCCGAGCAGTTCACCCAGCGCGACACGGGCGCGACGCAGGTCCGCCTCGCTGCGGTGTTCGAGAAGCTCGCGGATCAGCAGCCACTCAGGCGACGTGGTGGTCACGTCGCCCACCAGCTCGGCCAGCGAGCACTGAAGGGCGGTCGACACCTGCTGCAGCACCAGGATGGAGGCGTTGCCGATCCCGTATTCCAGGTTGGCCAGGTGACGCTCGGACACATTGGCCGCCTGCGCCACGGCCTTGCGCGTCAGCCCCCGGCGTGCGCGCAGGTTGCGCACCCGTTCGCCCAAGGCAACCAGCAGCGGATTCTTGGCTTCCTCGCCCTGCGGGGTCGCATCGGTGGGCGCGTTCAACACCGCTTCGTCGGCTCGCTCGTTCATGGCTCTCTTTCACTGTCCTTGATGGGCTGCGCTCAGGGTTAACACCCGCTCATGCACTATATTGCTTGACACCCTTGGGTCCGATGCTTATGGTTCGTGTACAGGCAAGATACTGCACACAAGCGATTGCCGCAAGTTTGTTCCCCACGCACCAAGAGACGCCCATGTCCAAGCAAGCCTTTCACCAGCTCGTCGCCGACGTGGCGACACAGATCGCCGGCCGCCCTCTCGACGCGGACCTCGACCTCTGGCTCAACACCCATCACGGAGCCGGCAGCCCCACTTACGAAAGCCTGAAGCAGGCCTGCATCGACGGCGCCGCCGAGGGCTACCTGTGCGACCGCGAAGGCGGCGGCATCCGCTACGGGCGGGTTTTCAAGGCCGAGGATGCGCTCAGCCGCTTCTCGGTCGACGTGGTCGACATGCAGGACATCGCCGGGCCGCATCACACGCATCCGAATGGCGAGATCGATTTGATCATGCCGCTGGAGGGCGACGCGACTTTCGACGGCCGTCCGGCCGGCTGGTGCGTCTATCCGGCGGGCAGCGCCCATCGCCCCACCGTTGCGCAAGGCCGCGCGCTGGTCCTTTATCTCCTGCCTGAAGGGCAGATCCAGTTCACCAAATGACAGAACTTCTCGCTAACTATGTCGCCGGCAAATGGCAGGCCGGAAGCGGCGCCGGCACGCAACTGTTCGACCCGGTGCTCGGGACCGAACTGGCGCGCGTCGACGCCACCGGGCTCGACTTGGCCGATGCCTTCCGCTTTGCACGTGAAACAGGCGGTGCGGCGCTCCGCGCGCTGACCTACCGCCAGCGCGCCGGCCTTCTGGCCGCCATCGTGAAGGTGTTGCAGGCCAACCGCGACAGCTATGACGAGATCGCCACCGCGAACTCAGGCACGGTGAAGAACGATTCGGCAGTCGACATCGACGGCGCCATCTTCACGCTGGGCCAGTACGCCAAGTGGGGCGACGCGCTTGGCGACGTGCGCGCGCTGCGTGACGGCGATGCCGTGAAGCTCGGCAAGGAGCCGGCGTTCCAGTCGCAGCATCTGCAAGTACCGACGCACGGCGTGGCGCTATTTATCAACGCGTTCAACTTCCCGTCATGGGGCCTTTGGGAAAAGGCCGCGCCCGCCCTGCTCTCCGGCGTGCCGGTGATCGTGAAGCCCGCGACTTCGACCGCCTGGCTGACGCAGCGCATGGTGCGCGACGTGGTCGAAGCCGGCGTGCTGCCGGCCGGCGCGCTGTCGGTGATCTGCGGGAGCTCGGCCGGGCTGATGGACCAGCTCGAAAGCTTCGACGTGGTCTCGTTTACCGGCTCGGCCGAGACGGGTGCGGTGATCCGCTCGCATCCCGCCGTCGCGCAGCGCTCGGTGCGCGTCAACATCGAGGCCGACAGCCTGAATTCCGCCCTGCTGCTGCCGGATGCGGCGCCGGGCTCCGACGCCTTCAACCTGCTCGTGCGCGAAGTGGTCCGCGAAATGACGGTGAAGTCGGGCCAGAAGTGCACGGCGATCCGGCGCATCCTGGTGCCGACCGCCGTCTACGACGCCGCCGCCGAGGCGATCGGCGCCAAGCTCGCCGGGATCACGGTCGGCAACCCGCGCAACGAAACCGTGCGGATGGGTTCGCTGGTCAGCCGTGCGCAGCTCAACGCCGTGCGTGAGGGTCTGGAAGCACTCAAGACGCAGGCCAACGTGCTGCACGACGGCAGCCAGAAGGCGCTGGTCGACGCCGACCCTGCCGTTGCGGCCTGCATCGGCCCGGTGCTGCTCGGCGCGCGCGACGCCGATGCGGCCGACCGCGTGCATGACGTGGAGGTCTTCGGGCCGGTCGCCACGCTGCTGCCTTATCGCGATGTCGATCACGCCGTTGCGCTCGCGCATCGCGGACAGGGCTCGCTCGTGACCTCGCTGTACGGCGCTGACGACGCCGCGCTCGGCCAGGCGGCCGTCCAGCTTGCTGCAAGCCACGGCCGCGTGCATGTCATCACGCCCGAAGTCGCGCAGGCGCAGACCGGCCACGGCAACGTGATGCCGATGTCGCTGCACGGCGGTCCCGGCCGCGCGGGCGGCGGTGCCGAGCTTGGCGGCCTGCGCGCGCTGGACTTCTATCACCGGCGCAGCGCGGTGCAGGCCAGCCCCGGCGTGCTGGCGCAGCTCGGGCTGCAATAGCAGCAGCCCGCAGCCGGCATCACGAAAGACGACGAACTGAGGAGACAAACGATGAGCCTGCCCGATACATTCAACTTCGCCGAGCACCTGTTCGCACTCAATCGCGGGCGGGCGCCGAAGACCGCCTATGTCGACGATCGCGGCGTGCTCGGCTACGGCCAGCTGGAAGACCGCGCCCGCCGCCTCGCCGCCGCGCTGCTTGCCGAGGGCGTTCACCGCGAAGACCGGGTTCTGCTGCTGATGCTCGACAGCAGCGACTGGCCGGTGAGCTTCCTCGGATGTCTCTACGCCGGCATCGTGCCGGTCGCGGTCAACACCCTGCTCACCGCCGACGACTACGCCTACATGCTCGCCCACAGCGGTGCGACGGCGGCGCTCGTGTCCGGCGCCTTGCTGCCGATGCTGCAGGAAGCCATGGCGAAGGGGCTGAGCGAAGTTCGCACGCTGTTCGTATCGCAACCCGACGGGCCGTTGCCAGCCGGCGCGCACAACCTCGATTCCGCCATCGCAGCGCGCGAACCGCTGGCCGCGCCTGCCGCCACGTCACCGCGCGACCACGCCTTCTGGCTCTACTCCTCCGGCTCGACCGGCAAACCCAAGGGCACGGTCCACACTCATGCCAATCCGTGGTGGACGGCGGAGCTGTATGGCAAACCCGTCCTGGGCCTTACGGAGGGCGACGTGTGCTTCTCTGCCGCGAAGATGTACTTCGCCTACGGGCTGGGCAACGCGCTGACTTTCCCGCTGTCGGTCGGCGCCACCGTGCTGCTGATGGCCGAACGGCCGACGCCCGACGCGACCTTCAAGCGCTGGACCGGTGCCCACAAACCCACCGTCTTCTTCGGCGCGCCGACCGGGTTCGCCGGCATGCTGGCCTCGCCTCGCTTGCCTGCACGCGAAGCTGTCGCGCTGCGCATGTGCTCCTCTGCCGGAGAAGCACTGCCGGGCGAGATCGCGCAGCGCTTCAAGCAGCACTTCGGCTGCGAGATCGTCGACGGCATCGGTTCGACGGAGATGCTGCACATTTTTATCTCGAACCGCCCCGGCGATATCCGCTACGGCACGACCGGCAAGCCGGTCGAAGGCTACGCGATCGAACTGCGCGGCGAGGACGGCAAGCCCGTGCCCGTCGGCGAAGTCGGAGACCTCTATATCAAGGGCCCGAGCACTGCGGTCATGTACTGGGGCAACCCCGAGAAGAGCGCCGACACCTTCCGCGACGGCTGGACCAAGAGCGGCGACAAGTACTCGTGCGACGCCGACGGCTACTACACCTACGCGGGACGCAGCGACGACATGCTGAAGGTCAGCGGCATCTACGTCTCGCCTTTCGAGGTCGAGGCCACGCTGATGCTCCATCCCGCCGTGCTCGAAGCCGCGGTGATCGGCAAGCAGGATGCCGACGGGCTGACCAAGACCAAGGCTTATGTCGTGTGCAAGGACGGCCAATCGGTATCGGAGGACGAACTGAAGGCCTTCGTCAAGGAACGTCTCGCGCCGTACAAATACCCGCGCTTCGTCGAGTTCGTCGACGAACTGCCGAAGACCGCGACCGGAAAGATCCAGCGGTTCCGCCTCCGCGAGCGGGAGCAGCAGGCGTGACCGCCGGCTCCGAATTCGCCGCCATCCGCTGGCGGGGAAAAGACGTGCGCATCGAATATGTGCGCATCGCACCGGAACGCGCCGATGCGCCACTGCTCGTCTTCCTGCACGAAGGCCTCGGCTCCATCTCGATGTGGAAGGACTTCCCCGAACGCCTGTGCGAGGCCGGTGGTTTTCGCGGGCTGGTGTTCTCGCGCCCCGGCTACGGCCGATCGACGCCGCGCGATCCCGAAGAAGTATGGGACGTCGACTTCATGCACCGGCAGGCGCACGAGGTGCTGCCGGCCTTCTTCGACGCCATCGGCCTCGCGGAAAGCCCCTGGCTTTTCGGGCATAGCGACGGCGGCTCGATCTCGCTCCTGTACGCTGCGCGCTTTCCTGATCGAGTGGCCGGCCTGGTCGTCCTGGCACCGCACATCCTGGTCGAAGACGTGACGGTCGCCAACATCGAACTGGCCCGACAGGCCTACCTGGAAACCGACCTGCCGAAGAAGCTGGGCCGCTACCACGACGACGTGGACTCCGCCTTCTGGGGCTGGAACCGCATCTGGCTGCATCCGCCCTTCCGCCAATGGAACATCGAGGCAGAGCTCGACGGCATCCGTTGCCCGGTTCTTGCTATCCAGGGAATCAACGATGAGTACGGAACCCTCCGCCAGATTCACGGCATTGCCGAGCACGTGCCGCAAACAAGGCTCGTGGAGATCCCCGACTGCGGGCATTCCCCGCATCGCGATCAACCTGAAACGGCGATAGTTGCGACCGTTTCTTTCGTGAATGAGTACTCGGGGAAACCCAGGGAAAACGCTTAATTGAGAGATGAATAGTTTACCTATAAAGTATTGACGTCTCGAGCATCGGCGGATGCCCCCTGGAAATCGGACCGGCCCGGTCCACAACCATCTGAATATTTCAACAAGGAGTCATCCATGAGCACCCGCATCGCACGCACCACCCTGACAGCCCTCGCGCTGGCCTGTATCGCCACGCTCGGATATGCCCAACAGGGCAAGCTGAAGGTGGGCATGATGCTTCCGTACAGCGGCACGTACGCGGCGCTCGGCGTGGCCATCGAAAACGGCTTCAAGCTTCGCATCGAAGAGCAAGGCGGCAAGCTCGGCGGCCGCGAGATCGAGTTCGTGAAGGTCGACGATGAATCCGATCCGGCCAAGGCCACGGACAACGTCAACAAGCTCATCAAGCGCGACAACGTCGACGTGATCATCGGCACCGTGCACTCCGGCGTCGCGATGGCGATGGCCAAGGCCGCCAAGGAAAGCGGCACCGTGCTGATCATTCCCAATGCCGGCGCCGACGCCGTGACGGGCCCGATGTGCGCGCAGAACATCTTCCGCAGCTCGTTCTCGAACTGGCAGCCGGCCTACGCGATGGGCGAAGTTGCCGGCAAGCAGGGCAAGAAGAAGGCGATGACCATCACCTGGAAGTACGCCGCCGGCGACGAGTCCGTGGCGGGCTTCAAGGAAGGTTTCGAAAAGGCCGGCGGCAAGGTCGAGAAGCAGCTGACCGTGCCCTTCCCGAACGTCGAGTTCCAGGCCCTGCTGACCGAGATCGCCGCAGCCAAGCCGGACGTGGTGTACGCGTTCTTCGCGGGCGGCGGCGCGGTCAAGTTCGTCAAGGACTACGCGGCGGCCGGGCTCAACAAGACCATCCCGCTTGTCGGCCCCGGCTTCCTGACCGACGGCACGCTCGAAGCGCAAGGCGATGCCGCCCAAGGCATGCAGACCACCCTGCACTATGCCGACGGCCTGAACACGCCGCGCGATACCAGCTTCCGCACCGCCTATGCCAAGTCCTTCAAGCTGCAGCCCGACGTGTATGCGGTGCAGGGCTATGACGCGGCGCAGATGCTCGCCGTCGGCCTCACTGCCGTGAAGGGCGACATCTCCAAGAAGGCCGAGTTCGCGTCTGCCATCGAGAAGGCCAAGATCGACAGCCCCCGCGGCACCTTCACGATGAACAAGGCGCACAACCCGGTGCAGGACATCTACCTGCGCAAGGTCGAAGGCAACGAGAACAAGCTCGTGAACATCGCCGTCAAGAACCTGGCCGACCCCGCCCGCGGCTGCAAGCTCTGAAGACGACCTGAGGAAAGACGCGCTGCATGGACTTCGGTACCTTTCTTGTTCAGTGCCTGAACTCCGTGCAGTACGGCTTGCTGCTGTTCCTGGTGGCTTCCGGGCTGACGCTGATCTTCGGCATCATGGGCGTGATCAACCTCGCCCACGGCAGCTTCTACATGCTGGGCGCCTACATGGCGTTCGCACTGTCGCCGCTCTTCGGTGACCAGTTCATCGTGATGCTTCTGGCGGGCGTGGTGCTTGCGGCGGTGTTCGGCTACGTGCTGGAGTGGGCCTTCTTCAGTTACCTCTATCAGCGCGATCACTTGCAGCAGGTGCTGATGACCTACGGGCTGATCCTCGTCTTCGAGGAACTGCGCTCACTGCTGGTGGGCAACGATGTGCATGGCGTGAAGGCGCCGCCATGGCTCGACGGCAGCTTCGCGCTGGGCGATCTCATGAGCTATCCCTGGTATCGGCTCTTCGCCTCGGCGGCGTGCGTGGTACTGGCGATCGGGCTGTACTTCGTGGTCAACCGCACGCGGCTGGGCATGATGATCCGCGCCGGTGCCAGCAACCGCGACATGGTGCGCGGGCTGGGCATCGACATCCGCCGGCTCTATCGCATCGTCTTCGCGGCCGGCGTGGCACTCGCTGCGCTGGCCGGCATGATCGCCGCGCCGATGTCGTCGGTCTATCCGGGCATGGGCGCGAGCGTCCTGATCATCTGCTTCGTCGTGGTGGTGATCGGCGGCATCGGCTCGATCACCGGCGCACTGGTCGCGTCGCTGCTGGTGGGCTTCGTCGACACCTTCGGCAAGGTGTTCTTCGCAGAGCTGAGCGGCATGGGCGTGTATGTGCTGATGGCGATCGTGCTCATCTGGCGCCCCGAGGGTTTGATGGGACGAAAGATCTAGCATGCAGCGCCTCTCTTATTTCGTTCCGCTCCTCTGCGCCATCGCGCTGGCCGTGCTCGGACCGATGCTGAGCCCCTATCTCTCGGACCTGATCGTGAAGGTGATGATCCTTTCGATCTTCGCGCTGAGCCTCGAACTGCTCGTCGGCATGACCGGCCTCGTGAGCCTCGGCCATGCGGCCTTTTACGGCATCGGCGCTTACGCGACGGTGCTCGGCTCGGGCAAGGAGGGTGGCTCGATCGCCTTCCTGCTGCCGCTGGCGATGGGCTCGGCCGCCGCCTATGCGCTCGCCGTCGGCGCGCTGAGCCTGCGCACGCGCGGCGTGTACTTCATCATGGTGACGCTGGCCTTCGCGCAGATGGCTTTCTTCGTGTTTCACGACACGGCGCTCGGCGGCGGCAGCGATGGCATCTACATGTACATCCGCCCTGCGCTCGGCGCACTCGACATGGAAAACAGCCGCGTGCAGTTCTACTTCGTGCTGGCGGCGCTCGTCGGCACTTACGGCTTCCTCGCGCTGATCCGGCGCTCGCGCTTCGGCGCGGCGCTGGCCGGCATCCGCGTCAACGAGCAGCGCATGCGCGCGGCGGGCTTTCCGGTCTACGGCTACAAACTCGCGGCCTTCGTGATCGCGGGCGCGCTGGCGGGGCTGGCGGGATTCCTGGTGGCGGCGCGCGACGGCGTCGTCAATCCTGAATTGCTGGCCTGGCACAACTCGGGCGAGGTGCTGCTGATGATCATCCTGGGCGGCCTCGGCCATTTGCGAGGCGCGGTGATCGGCGCCGTCGCCTTCACGCTTCTGAAGGAGCTGCTATCGACGCAGGCGCTGGTCGGTCCGCTCGCGGACCACTGGCAATTGACGCTGGGCCTCGCCATCATCGCCTTCGTCGCCTTGCTGCCCAAGGGCATCATCGGCATCGCGTCGCGACTGTCGCCGTCGCCGGGAGGTGTGCAATGAGCGCAGCGACGGGCCGCCCCGAGCAAGCTCGCACCCCCTCGGGGGGCAGCGAGGACACGAAGTGCCGAGCGCGGGGGCTTGTATGAGCACCCTGCTCGCCGTCGAAACACTCACGCGCCGCTTCGGCGGGCTGGTAGCCGTCAATGCCGTGACGCTGGACCTGCGCCGCGGCGAAGTCCACGCGGTGATCGGCACCAACGGCGCGGGCAAGTCCACGCTGATCAACATGCTCTCGGGCGAGATCAGCGCATCCGATGGCCGCATTTCGCTGGATGGTGAGGACATCACGCAGCGCGCGCAGTTCCGCCGCGCGCTGGCGGGCGTGGGCCGCAGCTACCAGCGCACGACGATCTTCCCGGAGTTCACTGTGCTGGAGAACTGCCGCCTCGCCGCGCAGGCCGCGACGCCGCGACCGTGGGCGATCTGGCAGTCTTCGCGGCAGTGCACCGAGAGCAACGCCGCCGCCCGTGAATCGCTGGCTGCCGCCGGCCTCGACGCCGTGGCTGACCGCATCGCAGGTACGCTGAGCCACGGCGCCAAGCGCCAGCTTGAAGTCGCGATGTGCCTCGCGACCAAGCCGCGCGTATTGCTGCTCGACGAACCACTCGCCGGCATGGGCGCCGAGGAGACGGAGCGCATGCTCGGGCTGCTGAGCAATCTCAAGATTTCGCACGCAATTCTTCTCGTCGAGCACGACATGGATGCGGTGTTCCGCATCGCCGACCGCATCACGGTGATGGTCAACGGCACGGTGATTGCGACAGGCGATCCGGCATCGATCCGCACGAACCCCGAGGTTCGGGTCGCTTACTTAGGCGAGGACCACTGAAATGCTTCAAGTCCAAGGCCTCAACACCTACTACGGCGACAGCCACATCCTTCGCGGCGTCGACGTCGAGATCCCTGCCGCCACCTCGGTCGGCCTTCTGGGCCGCAACGGCATGGGCAAGACCACGCTCATCCGCTCGCTGATGGGCTACGTGCGTCCGGCCTCCGGCCACGTGCGGCTCGACGGCCAGGAAGTCACGGCATGGGCGCCGGAAAAGATGGCGCGCCGCGGCATCGGCTACGTGCCCGAAGGCCGGGGCATCTTCCCCAACCTGTCGGTGCGCGAAAACCTCGTGATGACCGCGCGCCCCGGCATCGACGGTCGGCGCGACTGGACCTTCGACCGCGTGATGGCGACGTTCCCGCGCCTGACCGAACGGCTCTCGCACGGCGGCCAGCAGCTGTCCGGCGGCGAGCAGCAGATGCTCTCCATCGGCCGCGCGCTGATGACGAATCCGCGCCTGATGATCCTCGACGAAGCGACCGAGGGCCTGGCGCCGCTGATCGTGACCGAGATCTGGCGCGTGATCAGCGACATCCGCGCCACCGGCATCGCGACGCTGATCGTCGATCGCGACTGGCGCAAGGTGCTGTCGCACACGGACCAGGCCGTGGTGATGGAGAAAGGCCGCATCGTGCGGCACGGCGCTTCGGCGGAGCTGTTGGCTTCGCCGGCTGTGCTTGAAGAACTGCTGGGCGTTTGAGCCGAAGCAGTCGCGCTCAGAAGGTCGGCGCGTCCGGCTCCGGTTGCTGCGGCTTCGGCTTGGAAACCAGCGCCTTTTCCGCATCCGAGAACTTGTCGCCGATGTAGGCATCGAGCCGCTCGGCGGCGTCCTTGGCTTCCGCTTCCTTCGATCTCACCGCGCCCGCAACCCTCGCTTCGTCAGCCTGGACCGCGGTCTTCGCCGCCGCCAGCGACTGCTTGCTGTGTTCGTGGCACCCTGAAGCGGCGAGCACGACGCAGGCCGCGACCGCCGCTTGGATTAGCGTGAATGGATGATGCATATCAACCCCCCTTTTCCATGGCCGGCATTCGAATGCAAGAGGCAACGGACAGAGCGCACTCGGATGACTGCATCGCAATGACGGTGAGTGAAAGATATCCGGACGTCGCCGCGGTCGCGACTCCCATTCGGAAGATTGACGAGCGACATGCGCCATAACGCCTTCGAGATAGGGCCTCGATTGCGATTCCCTGCACCGAGTGCCAAAATTTCGGCCCTCTGATCCGAAGCATGCCCCTGCCGCAGACACTGCTGCGCCATGTCGGCGGTGTCCCGGTCCTCGAGGAGGAACGCCATGTCATTGCATCGATCCCCACTGTCGCGTCGGGGCATTCGCGCGGCCTCCGCCTGCATGGTCGCTTCGGCCACACTGCTGCCGGCAAACGGCAGTGCCGGCCGCGCCGCCGATGGCTTCGATCCGCTGCTTTCGTCGCCACGCAGTGTCTGCGGGCCCGTGGTCTCGGGTCCGCCAGCCCTTCTCAAAGCGCTGGTTCGCGTCGCAAGCCAGACCGCCGCATCCGCACCAGTGGCCAGCAGCGACGTGCCGCTCTACAAGGATCTCGGTTCGCTCGCGTTCCCCATCACGACCCGCAGCCCCAAGGCGCAGGCGTATTTCAACCAGGGACTGCGGTTGTCGTTCGGCTTCAACCATGCCGAGGCGCAACGCGCTTTCCAGGCCGCGCAGAAGCTCGACGCCACATGCGCGATGTGCTTCTGGGGCGAGGCCTACGTGCTCGGCACCAACATCAACGTACCGATGATGCCGGAGGCCAATGCGCCAGCCGTGGCAGCACTGGGCAAGGCGGTGGCGCTCAAGGGCGGCGCGAGCGCCAGGGAGCAGGCGTTGATCGGCGCGCTCGAAAAGCGCTATGTCGCGAATCCTCCGCCGGACCGCGCACCGCTCGACGCCGCCTATGCCGACGCGATGAAGACGGTCGCGGCGGCTTTCCCGGCCGACGACACGATCCAGACGCTCTACGCCGAAGCCGCCATGGACACGCAGCCCTGGGACTACTGGGAAGCTGGGGGCGCCAAGTCAAAAGGACGCGGCGAAGACATCGTCGCGACGCTCGAAACGGTGCTCCGGCGCAATCCTGTGCATCCCGGCGCGATCCATCTCTACATTCATGCGATGGAGGCGTCCACGCAGCCTGACAAGGCTCTGCCCTACGCCAATCGCCTCGCGGCGTTGATGCCGGGCGCCGGCCACGTCGTCCATATGCCCGCGCACATCTACTACCGCGTCGGCAGGTACCGCGAATCGATGACGCTGAACCGCAAGGCGGCACAAGTCGACGAAAACTACTTCAAGACCTCGGCGTCGGACCCCATCTACAAGACGGCCTACTACCCGCACAACATCCATTTCGTCTTGGTTTCGGCGCTGATGGGCGGCGACGGCAAGACCGCTGTGGAGTCGGCCGGAAAGCTCGATGCCTCGGTGCCGATGGAACTCGTGAAGAGCTTCCCGATCCTGCAGCCGATCAAGTCCGCGCCCTTTGCGGCGCATGCGCGTTTCAGCGACGCCGACACCATCCTCAAGCTCGCGCCGCCGTCGGGCGATGCGGCGCTGGTGTCGACTATGTACCACTACGCGCGAGCCGTCGCCTACGCATCTCGCAAGGACGAGGCCAACGCGCAGAAGGAGATTGACGCCATCCAGCAGATCGAACGCACGGCCGACTACAAGTCCTTCGAGGCATGGCAGTTGCCCGCCAGGGAGATCATCCGCATCGCCGGCCTCGTGGCGTCCGGGCGGCTCGCCGACGCGAAGGGCGATCTCGATGGTGCGGCCAGGTTCTATCGGGACGCCATTGCGATCGAGGACACCCTCCCCTACACCGAGCCGCCCTACTGGTACTACCCCGTGCGGCAATCGCTTGGATCAGTGATGCTGCGTCAAGGCAAGCTCGACGAGGCGCAACAGGTGTTCAGGGACTCACTGGTGCGCGTGCAAAACAACGGATGGGCGCTCGCCGGACTGGTGGACGTGGAGCGCCGGAAGGGCGACGCCGCGGCTGAACGTGCGGCGCGGAAAGCCTATGAACGCACATGGCTCGGAACGCGCGGAGGCCCGGATCTGGCCCGGCTTTGATCCTAGATCTGATCGATAAAGCGCCGCAGTCCTTCAAGATCGATCACGGTGATGCCGCCGTATTCGATGCGCAGCAAGCCGGCCTCGCGCAGCCGGTTGAGCGCTGCGTTGCACCGCTGCCGCGACAGCCCCGAAAGATTGGCGATCTCCTCCTGCGAAGTCTCCAGGTGCGTCTGCCCGAGCGGATGAAGCCACGGATGGAACAGCCCCGCCAGCGCGCGCGCCACCTGGCTGTCCGCATCGAGAAGCCTCTGCGCCGCATAGTTGCCCATGAACCAGTGCAAGCGCTCGTTGATCTGCACCAGCAGGAAATGATTGAAGCTCATCTGCGTGCGGTGCAGCCACTCGAAGGTGTCGATCGGCAGCACCGCCACGCGGCTGTCGCGCAGCGCGATGATGTCGGCGGTGCGCGGCACGGCGCGCAGCAACGTGCCCTCGCCGAACCAACTGCCCACCGACAGACCGCCGAAGGTCACCGAGCGGCCGTCCTCCGAGGTCAGCGACCATTTGAGCAGGCCTTCCAGCGTGCCGTACCAGTGCAGCGGGGTTTCGCCCCGCCGGCACAAAGCCGCGCCGGCGGCGACGTGTTCCTCACGCATGTCGTCGAGCACGCGGGCCTGTGCGTCTGGCTCCAATTGAGGAAACCAGCCTGACAACGCCAGTAGCGTGGAAATCGACAGTGACAGCGAAACGGACGCCGCTTGTCGCTCGGCCGGCTTCTTGTGATGCATGAACGCTCCAGCGCCTCGTAAACCCTGATCCGAAATGTCGTCGCGATGACTGCCAGGGCGAAGGCAGCCAAAAATAATACAGCGCTGTCCACAGGAGATAGCGCATGTCGAAACGCAAAGTGATCGTGACCATCGCCCCGACCGGCGGCATGGCGCACAAGTCCCAGAACCCCCACCTGCCCACCCAGCCCGCGGAGATCGCCGCAGACGTGGTGCGCTGCTGGAACGCTGGCGCCAGCGTGGCTGCGATCCACGCACGCCGGCCCGACGACGGTGCCACCTGCAATGCCGACGTCTATCGCGACATCAACACGCGCATCCGCGCAACCGGCTGCGACATCGTGATCAACAACTCCACCGGCGGCGGCGTGCATGGCGACATGGTGAAGCCGCTGCCAGGCAATCGCTGGGAGATTGCGTGGGAAGAGCGCATCAAGGGCATGGATGCCGGCGCCGAGATGTGCACGCTGGACGCGACCACGCTCAACTTGTCGTTCGAAGGGCGCGAGATCCTGATGGATACGCCGCTCACCAAGGGCCGCGAGCTGGCAGCCGGCATGAAGGCGCGCGGCATCAAGCCCGAGTGGGAGGTGTTCAGCCCCACGCACATCCTCCAGGACACGACGACGCTGATCAACGAGGGGCTGGACGAGGAGCCTTACTTCATCAACCTCGTGATGAACGTGCACCGAAATTTCCAGAACGCGATGCCCTTCTCGCCGCGCCATCTGCAGATGATGGTCGACACCTTGCCCAAGGGCGCGATCTTCTGCGTCAGCGGCATCGGGCCGTCGCAGCTGGAGGCGAACATCAGCGCGCTGCTGCTCGGCGGCCATGCGCGCGTGGGGCTGGAAGACAACCTCTACTACCGCCACGGCGAGGTCGCGACCAACCTGCAACTCACCGAGCGCATCGTGCGGATCATCCGCGAGATGGACATGGAGCCCGCCACGCCAGCCGAAGCGCGCCAGATGATGGGCCTGCCGCGCGTCGGCACGCCGCGGCCCGAGTTCGCGCCGCACTGAACTAGGCGACATGGCGGAGGATGCCAATGAGCACGACAACTGAACAAGCGAAGCGGGTGGCGGTCGTCGCCACCGGCGTGATCGGTGCAAGCTGGGCGGCGTACTTTCTCGCGCGCGGCCTCGACGTCGATGCGACGGATCCCTCGCCCGGCGCGGAGTCCCGGCTGCGCGATGCGGTCGCGCAGCACTGGCCCACCCTGCAACGCTTCGGGCTTGCGGAAGGCGCGTCGACAGATCGCCTGCGGTTCCACGAGCGGCTTGAAGACGCAGTGGTCCATGCGGACTTTGTGCAGGAAAACGGCCCGGAACGCATGGACGTCAAGATTGACCTGTTCCGCCGCATGGACGCCGCCGCGCCCCCGCGCACCATCCTTGCGTCCAGCTCGTCGGGCCTCGCGATCAGCAGCGTCCAATCCGCGTGCACGCATCCGGAGCGCGTGGTGCTGGGTCATCCCTTCAATCCGCCCCATCTGATTCCGCTGGTGGAAGTGGTTGGCGGCGAGCACACGTCGGCTGAGACGGTGGCGCGCGCGATGGCCTTCTACGCCGTGATCGGCAAGCGGCCGATCCACGTGAAGCGCGAGGTGAAGGGCCACATCGCGAACCGCCTGCAGGCTGCGCTCTGGCGCGAGGCCTTCCATCTGGTGGACCAAGGTGTCGCATCGGTGGCGGACATCGACACGGCCATCGCGCACGGCCCTGGGTTGCGTTGGGCCGTGATGGGCCCGTTCATGAACCTGCATCTTTCAGGCGGCGCGGGCGGCATTGCGCACGTGCTCGACCACCTCGGTGGTCCGATCGAAGATTGGTGGCACGACCTGGGTGCGCCTTCGATGACACCCGCACTCAAGCAGCAGGTGGCCGAAGGCGTGGCATCGGAACTCGGGGCGCGGCGCACCAGCGACCTCGAAGCGGCACGCGACACCTTGCTGTTGGACCTGATTCGCGCCAAGGCCGCGTCAAGCACACTCGAATGACAAGAAGCGACGGCCGGTGCAATCCGCGCCGCAGGCAAGCTCCGGAGACATGACCATGACCACCCCCGGCTTCTTCGACGACGAAACCCAGATCGCGCCGCCGCGCACGGTGCGCATCGATTTCGACGACGGCTCCTTCGTGCTGCGCTCGCCCGTCGCGCTCAGGCCTTACGCACGCTGCATCGGCGAATGGCTGGAGCGCTGGGCGCGCGAGACACCCGATGCGCTCGCGCTGGCAGAGCGCAACGACAGCGGTGAAGGCTGGCGAACGCTCGACTACCGCAGCCTGCGCCGTGCAGTCGGCGCCGTGGCGCAGGGCCTGCTGCACCTGGGGGTACCGAAGGACCGGCCGGTCGTGATCCTGTCGGACAACGCGATCGATCACGCGGTCCTGATGCTCGCCACGATGCACATCGGCCGCACCGCGTGCTCGCTGTCCAGCGCCTACTCGCGCATGGCGAAGGATCCGACGCGGCTGCACGGCATGCTGCGCGCGCTCGACCCGGCGCTGATCTACGCCTCCGACGCCAAGGTGTACGGCGCGGCGCTCGCAGGCTGCGGCAGCAATGCGATCACCGTGTTCAGCCGCCATGCCGACGCGCACTCCGGCGCGCAAGCCTTCGATCGATTGATGCAGACGGAAGAGACACCGGACGTCATGCAGGCCTTCGAAGCGATCGTGCCCGACGACCACGCCAAGTACCTGCTCACCTCCGGCTCGACCGGCCGGCCCAAGGTGGTGATCAACACGCACCGCATGCTGTGCGCAAACCAGCAGATGATGACGCAGACCTGGCGCTTCCTGGACAGGGAAAAGCCGGTGCTCGTCGACTGGCTGCCCTGGAGCCACACCTTCGGTGCGAACCACAACTTCAACATGGTGCTGTGCCACGGCGGCACGCTCTATATCGACGAAGGGCGGCCCGCGCCGGGACTGATCGAGAAGACCGTGCGTAATCTGCGCGAGGTTCGGCCCACGCTGCTGTTCAACGTGCCGCGTGGCTTCGACATGCTGCTCCCCTTCCTGGAGGCCGACGAGGCGCTGGCGGCCGAGGTGCTGTCGCGGCTGCGGCTGGCCTTCTATGCTGCCGCGGCGCTGGCGCCATCGACATGGCAGCGGCTGGAGGCCGTGGCGCATCGCGCCCGGCCTTCGCGCCCGCTATGGCTCACCACATCGTGGGGCGCGACCGAGACTTCGCCCGCCATCACTTCGGCGCACTGGCAGCTCGACGGCGCAGGATGCATCGGCGCGCCGCTGCCGGGGTTGGAGCTCAAGTTCGTGCCCAACGGCGACAAGCTGGAGATGCGGGTCAAGGGCGTGTCGGTGTTTCCCGCGTACCGCAACGCTCCGCGCGAAAGCGCCGAAGCCTTCGACCAGGAGGGCTACTACCGCATCGGCGATGCAGGCTATCTCGCGCATGCGGACCGGCCCGAACGCGGCGTGATGTTCCACGGCCGCGTGGCGGAGGATTTCAAGCTCTCGAGCGGCACCTGGGTGTCGGTCGGCACGCTGCGTGTCGATCTCGTCTCACGCCTCGCCCCGCTGGCGCAGGACATCGTGATCACCGGCCACGACCGCGCCGACATCGGCATGCTGGTGTTTCCGAGCCCGCAGGCTGCGTCCCGGCCGAGGGAGGAACTGCACACCGCGCTGCTGCGCGTGATGCGCGAGCTGCGCGACTCCGGCGCTGGATCGTCCCAATGCCCGGTGCGCGCGCTGGTGCTCGGTGCGCCGCCCGACATCGACGCCGGCGAGATCACCGACAAGGGCTACATCAATCAGCGGGCGGTGCTGACCCGGCGCGCGGCGGAGGTCGAGCGGCTGCACGGCGAGGGGCCCGATCAGGAGGTCGTTCGCGCGGCCTGAAGGCGCGGCCCGTCAGGGCGCCGCAAGGCTGCTGGCTAGAATCAAATTTGATCGCCAGCAGAAGGATTCGAAGTGAGAAGGTGGCTTGTATTGCTGAGCCTCGCGGGTTGCAACGCCCAGGCAGAGACCCAGTGGTTCACCGTGACCGGCAATCCGGCCGACGCGTCGGTCGACACGGTGCAGGTCGACCCCGTCGCGACGAAGACCGACGGCAGGCTCCGCACGATGAACGTGCGCGTCAGCCGCAAGACGCAACGCTTCAACTGGGATCAGGTGCCCTACCGCTCGTATGAATCCAGCGTGGTCTTCGATTGCCGCGCCCGGAAGGCCAGCTACATCTACGCCAAGTTCTACCAGGCGCCGCTCTGGCAAGGTCCGCCGAACAAGACGAGCGACTACGCGAGCAGTCCACCCCCCATGCTGTTCCTCGACGTCGACCCGAATCCGACGAACCGCATCATCCGCGCGGCCTGCCAGGTCACGGCGGGATAGCGGCCCGATGCCTGGCGATGGATCGGACCGGAATGACCGCATCGATCGCCCTGGTGCTGTTCGACCTGGATGGCGTGCTTTGCGGTTACGACCGTCCGGTGCGCGTCGACCACCTGGCGGCTACGACCGGCCGAAGCACGGAGGTGGTTCGGCATGCCATCTGGGGCACGGGCCTGGAATCGCGGGCGGACGCGGGGTTGATCGGCGACGACGAATACCTCCGCGAACTGGGCCGACTCCTCGGCTACCCGCTGACGCTGGATGAGTGGCTGGCCGCGAGGCGCGCTTCCATGACGCTCGACGACGAGGTGATGCGGCTGGCGAGGGCCGTCGCCGAACGCACCAGGATTGCGATCCTCACCAACAACTGCAAGCTGCTCGCCACGCACATGGACCGGCTCTGCCCCGAGGTGGCTGCACTGTTCGGCGACACCATCCATGCCACGGCATCGTTTGGCGCCACCAAGCCGGCGCCCGCCGCCTACCTGGGTTGCCTGGGGGCGCTGGGCGTGACACCTGCCGGCACCTTTTTCATCGATGACGCCGAGCCGAACGTTACCGGCGCGATCGGGGCCGGGCTGCAAGCCTACGAATTCACCGGCGCCGATGCGCTGGCGAAGGAGCTCGGGTCTCGCGGCCTCTTGTGAGCGCGCGCTCTCAGCGCCCGGACGCACCGCCCGGCGGGAAGCCGGCAAACAGCTTGTCGAGCGCGGCCTGCACGCTGGCATCCACACGTGAAGGATCGTCCGGCAGCACGCCGCTGGCACTGCCACGCCAGATCGCCCGTTTGGTACGCGCATCGAACATGTCGACCAGCAGCGTGCCCTTCTCATAGGTGTCGACGGACATCGTGTGGTAGCCCGGCCATCCGCTGCCGACACCGAGCCAGTTGAGATCGTGGCCGATGCCGCTGTAGAAGTTGTTGAAGTTCTGCCCCTGGACCCGGGTCACGTGGGCGGACACGTGCACGTCGCCTTCGGGTGCGAGCTTCCAGCCTCGCGCCTGCAAGCGGGCGTCGATGCCGGCGACGATGCTCTGCGGCAGCAACGCCCCGCCGTCGGCGCTGGTGATCCAGCTGTAGCTCCGGTAGTTGCCGAATTGGGCCTGAGGGTCGTAATCGGTCTGGATGGTGGCAGTACTTGCGCAAGCGGCCAGCAGCATCGTGAGGGCCATGGCAAGGAATCTTCCGATCATGTTCACTCCTGTTGCGGTGCCGACGCATCGTACAGGCGGAAAACTTGAGCCCCCATCAGTTGAACGTGTGTGTGCGCTCACGACACACCCATTTCTGCTGTAGCGTACGCGACACGGCAAGCCGAACTAAATAAACGGCACCGTATCCTTATTCCCTCCCCAACCACTGAACCTTTCTTTCCCTCTCTCATGATGAAGACAAAACTGTTTGCGCTGGCGGCCGTTGCCGCGCTCGGATCGGGCAGTGCCCTTGCGCAAAAGGCTGGTGACTGGCAAGTCGGCGCCGGCTGGTTTCACCTCTCCCCGCAGGATTCGAGCGATCCCCTGACCTTCACCTCGCCGGTGCACGCCGTGGTTCCCGGGTCCGGTGCCAGCGTCGGCAATTCCGACACGCTGGGCCTCAACGCCACCTATTTCGTCGACAGCCACTGGGCCGTCGAGGGCGTGATGGGTATCCCGCCGAAGTTCAAGCTCGACGGCGTCGGCACGCTGGGCCCGATCGGTGAACTCGGCGAGGCACGGCAGTGGAGCCCCACCCTGCTCGCCAAGTACTACTTCAACGAGGGCGAAGCCAAGTTCCGTCCCTACGTCGGTCTCGGCGCCACTTATGTCTGGTATAGCGACGTGAACCTCACGCCCGGCCTCCAGGGCGCGCTCGCCAGCCGAATTGGCATCCCGGTCGCCGTATCGTCGACCACGGCCAAGATCGACAGCAAGTTCGCGCCGGTGTTCAACGTGGGCATGGCCTATCAATTCGATCCGCATTGGGGCGTGGCCTTCTCGGTGTCGTACATCCCGTTGCGCACGAAGGCCAACCTGACCACGACAGCGCTGGGCGTGCCCGTGGCGACGAGCGAATCGAGCCTGAAGCTCGATCCGATCGTTCCGTACCTGGCCCTGACCTACAAGTTCTAAGCCCCCAAGCCCCGGTCTCGGGCCGGAGAGCGCACCGCGCTCTTCGCGTCTCCCTCAAGTTTGTCGGTTTCCAGCCGATATGCGTTGGCGCACTCCCTCCGCATCTTTCTGGAATCACGATCATGTTCTTGAGCAATATCTCGATTGGCAGGCGCCGGGCCTTTTCTCAACCGGCCTCGCTGATCTAGACCTCGGGCTGGGCCGGGTTTGCCTGCTGCTCGCTGAAGCGCTTTTCGGCAGCGACCAGATGGGTCGTCAGGACGTGTGAGATCACATTGATGCCGAGGCCCGCGAACAGCGCCGGAAGCAGGTATAGCGCGACGCGGACTTCCGAGACAAAGAGCACATCGTCCGCCAGCGACGGCGTCGCGGCTGCGGTCGTGGCCAGTCGCTGGAGGAAGAAGACGTCCAGCCCCGCGATCGCGACCAGCGAGAAGCCGAGCACCAGGACGGTCATGCGCGAGATGGCCTGCTTGGCGATCAGCACGGCATAAATGCAGAACGGCAGCACCACCGAGATCGCCACCATCATCCAGAACCTCGCTTCCGTGAAGACCGAATAGCTGACGTGCATGACTGAACACCTCGTAGGGACTGCTTTGATCGAAACGAAAGCGCGCAGCTTGGCATTCAAGCCGCCCCGGCATTGTCTAGCGAGCGTAAAGAAAATTGAACGG
Organism: Variovorax sp. 05L425; assembly: GCF_056397705.1. Lineage (NCBI taxonomy): Bacteria > Pseudomonadati > Pseudomonadota > Betaproteobacteria > Burkholderiales > Comamonadaceae > Variovorax > Variovorax sp. 05L425. The sequence continues at coordinate 34,253 of NZ_JBFTNY010000018.1, forward strand.
TCGATGCCTGCTGTAACGGCGGCAGCGCTCAGCGTTGCTTGGGCGGGGGCGCCGCGGGGCGCTGCTTCCTTGCCTCCTCATCCCCGAGCAGCTTGTCCAGTTGCTGCCCGATGCGCGCGCCGATCGCGGTGCCGACGCCCGGCAGCACGGCCGTGCCGACGGCCGCGCCTGTGAGCGCCGCGCCGGTCAGCGAGAGCACGGGCGCGTCGAGCGTGCCGCCGAGCTTGAGAGGCACGCCCACTACGCCGTCGACGAGGTCGACCGCCGCCTCGCCATCCAGGCGTCGATTGACCACGGTGGCGCTGCCGCTTGCCCTGAGGACGCCGGAGCGTGCCTTCAGGCCGCTGTAGCGCAGGATCACGCCTTCGTCGGCTATCTGCGTGTCGAGCGTGCCGCTGAGAGCGTCGAGCGGCGTCTGGCCGCCGCGACCGAAATTGCCGGTCACAGCCTTGGCCAGATCAAAGCCGGTCAACGTAGCGGGCGCCACGGTGAAGCGCGTGTGCGTATGCAGTCGGCGAACGAGTTCTCCAACGTTGTCGCCTTCGGCATCGACCTCGGTCTGCCCCTGCAGCCGGCCCTCGACCACGCTGTGCCGGCCAAAGCTGCGGACCAGCACGCTGACGTCCACGTTCTTCGGCGTCAACTGCGCCGTGAGACGCAGCCGTCCCTTGTCGTCGGTCTGGAGCTGGGTGCTGCCGTTCCACGTGCCGTCGGCGACGTCGATCAGCGTGCGCCAGCGGTCCTCGTTGCCTTCGCGCTCGACACGCAAGCTCGCGACCGGCGTCACGCCCGACCGCCGGATCTCGCCCTCGCGTGGCCGCCAGCGTGGATCGAAGCGAAGGTCCACGTCGTAGGCCAGCGCAATGTCGCGGCGGTCGACCCAGGTCACGTCACGCATGCGTACCCGCTCGACCGGGATGTCCGCGAGCGTCCACGCGCCCGCCAGCAGCACAACCGCGTCATCGGCGGCATCCCAGCGCCCACGGAATGCACGCACGGACGCGCTGGGCAGCATCGCCCCTTCGACCTCGATCTCGGCGATGGACACCTGGCGATGCCAGAGCGATGCCAGCCGAGGCCGAACGACCAGGTGGCGCACGGTGATCGGCCGTGGCTGAACAGTCGCCACATCCTCCAGCACGATGACCGGCGCGGGTCGCAGTGCCCAATGCGCTGCGCCGATCCGCAGGCCGATGCCGGACGCCTTCTCGAAACGCGAAGAAAGCGCCGCGGCAAAGGCCTCGTCGCCCGGCAAGTGTCCGCGGACCCAGAGGCCGACCCCGACGAGCAGCAGTACCACCACCGCGGCAGAAACAGCCATCCAACGTCGAGCCTGGGTCATGATGCGAGCTTGCTTGGTTTGTGTGGCTTGTGCTGTCAGCCGTGGGCGCGCGTTTTCGGCGGCAATCGCTATAGTTTTGCCACCTCAACTGGAGACTCTTTCAATGCGCATCTGGAAAAAAGAAATCTCGCTCAACGAACTGACCCGAAGCCACGTCGATACGACGGTCTCCAACCTTGGGATCGAATTCCTCGAAATTGGGGACGATTTCATCCGGGCGCGCGTGCCGGTGGACAAGCGAACCGTGCAGCCCTACGGCATCCTGCACGGCGGCGTCTCGGTGGTGCTCGCGGAAACGCTGGGATCGTGTGGCGCGCACTATTCGGCGCCAGAAGGCCACCGCGCGGTGGGCCTGGATATCAACGCGAACCATCTCAAGTCCGCCTCCACGGGTTGGGTCACCGGCACTGCACGCCCCGTGCACCGGGGCCGCACCACGCAGGTGTGGCAGATCGACCTGACCAATGACGAAGGTGAGCTCACCTGCGTCTCCCGCATCACCATGGCCGTCCTGGCGCCGCGCGGCGGCTGACGCATCCCCTGCATTCCTTTCGACAACAACAACGAGGAGACACACATGAGCGATAGCGATTCCTACCTTCCCCGGTGGCGCAAGGTCACGGCCTCCGCGGGCGCCATCGTCGCGCCCGACGAGCGCCTGCCGTGGCCACAGACCGCCGCGATGGGCGTGCAGCACGTGATCGCGATGTTCGGCGCCACGGTACTGGCGCCGATCCTGATGGGCTTCAACCCCAACATCGCGATCCTGATGAGCGGCATCGGCACGCTCCTGTTCTTCTTCATCACCGGCGGACGGGTGCCGAGCTACCTGGGGTCCAGCTTCGCCTTCATCGGCGTTGTCATCGCAGCCAGCGGCTATGCGGGCTCGGGGCCCAACAACAACCTGGGCGTGGCGCTGGGCGGCATCATCGTCTGCGGCCTGGTCTACGTGCTGATCGGCGTGCTGGTGGCGCTCACCAATGAGCGGCGCACCCGGCGCGCGCCGGTGCGCGGACTCGAAGGCCTCGAAGTGGAAGAGGTCGAGCAGGACGTCGCGGTGCACTGGATCGAGCGCCTGATGCCGCCGGTGGTCACCGGGGCGGTGGTCGCCGTGATCGGGCTCAACCTGGCGAGCGTGCCGATCAAGAACATGGCGCCCACGGGCTTCGACACCTGGATCCAGGCGCTGACCTTTCTCTGCGTGGGCCTGATCGCGGTCTACACGCGCGGGATGATCCAGCGGCTGCTGATCCTCATGGGCCTGATCGCCGCGAGCGTAATCTACGCCGTGCTGACGAATGGCCTGGGGCTGGGCAAGCCGATCGATCTCGGACCGTTGGCGGCAGCGCCCTGGTTCGGCATTCCGACGTTTTCGTCGCCGGTGTTCGAGGTCAATGCCATCCTGCTGATCGCGCCGGTCGCGGTCATCCTGGTGGCCGAGAACCTCGGCCACCTCAAGGCCGTCGGCGCGATGACGGGACGCGACCTCAATCCCTACCTGGGTCGCGCCTTCATCGGCGACGGCATCGCGACCATGGTGAGCGGCGCCGTCGGCGGCACGGGCGTCACGACCTACGCCGAAAATATCGGCGTGATGGCGGCCACCAAGATCTACTCGACGGCGATGTTCGTCGTTGCCGCGCTGATCGCGCTGGTGCTGGGCTTCAGCCCGAAGTTCGGCGCGCTGGTCCAAGCGATCCCGCTGCCGGTGATGGGCGGCGTGAGCATCGTGGTGTTCGGCCTCATCGCAGTGGCGGGCGCCAAGATCTGGGTCGACAACCGGGTCGACTTCTCGCAGAACAAGAATCTCATCGTCGCCGCGATCACGCTGATCCTCGGCACGGGCGACTTCACGCTCAAGTTCGGGCAGTTCGCGCTCGGCGGCATCGGCACCGCGACTTTCGGTGCGATCCTGCTCTATGCACTGCTGGGTCGATCACGCCGTTGAAGTGCAGCGAAACATGCAACCTCATGAAAGAGATGTTGTGTCGCGTCATCGAGATCGAAGAGTTTCACGGCGCGGAAGCCACTCCCGTTAGACTCCAACGCTTTTCGAACCTACGTTTTCCATGGCCGATGCTTCCGCCGCGCGCACCAAGGCGGTATTCGAATTCAAGAGCGCCACGCTGCCGCTGATCGCGGTCATCCTCAAGACCGCTGATCTAGAGGTCCTGGCGGAGGCGCTCGACGCCCAATTGGCGGACTCCCCCGACTTCTTCGAGCAGGAGCCGGTGGTCATCGACCTTTCGCTGTTGCAGGAAGAGCAGGCGGGAGCCGACATCGACTTCGCCGCGCTGCGCAGCCTGCTGGCGCGCCACCAGACGCAACCCGTCGCGGTGCGCGGCGGCAGCAATGCCCAGAACATCGCCGCGCGGGCTGCAGGCCTGTCGATCACGGCCATGCCGGTCGCGCCGACGCCTCGGGCGCCCGCACCGCCGGCCGAGGCGCCGAGCGAAGCTCCCCAGATCGTGCGCGAGGTGCCGGTGCCTGCCAACGGCACGCTCGTCATCGACAAGCCGCTGCGTTCGGGCCAGCAGGTGTATGCGCGCGGTGGCGACGTGATCGTGACCGCCGTCGTGAGCTTCGGCGCCGAAGTCATCGCGGACGGCAACGTGCACGTTTACGCACCATTGCGCGGCAAGGCGATCGCCGGAGCACGCGGCGACACCGGGGCACGTATCTTCACGACCTGCATGGAGGCGCAGCTGGTGGCCATTGCCGGCATCTACCGCACCGCCGAAGTCGCGCTGCCGGACGACATCGCCGGCAAGACGGCACAGATCTCGCTGGACGGCAAAAAAATAGTCATGAACCCGATCCTCTGATCCGGCTCCGCGCAACAGAACAACCGAAACGAACGAAGAAGGAATGGCAATGGCCAAAATTGTGGTGGTGACCTCAGGCAAAGGCGGCGTCGGCAAGACGACCACGAGCGCGAGCTTTGCATCGGGGCTCGCCCTCGCGGGCAAGAAGACGGCCGTGATCGACTTCGACGTCGGCCTGCGCAACCTAGATCTGATCATGGGCTGCGAGCGCCGGGTGGTGTTCGACCTCATCAACGTCATCCAGGGCGAGGCCAACCTGAGCCAGGCGCTCATCAAGGACAAGCACTGCGACAACCTGCACGTGCTGGCCGCCTCGCAGACGCGCGACAAGGACGCGCTCACGCAGGAAGGCGTCGAGAAAATCCTCAAGGAACTCGCCGACCAGGGTTTCGACTACATCGTGTGCGACTCGCCCGCGGGCATCGAGGTCGGGGCACTGATGGCGATGCACTTCGCCGACGAGGCGCTGGTCGTGACCAATCCCGAAGTCTCCTCGGTGCGCGACTCCGACCGCATCCTCGGCATGCTGAGCTCGAAGACCAAGCGTGCCAAGGAAGGCGGCGACCCCATCAAGGAACACCTGCTGATCACGCGCTACAACCCCAATCGCGTGGCCGGCGGACAGATGCTGTCGCTGGAAGACATCCAGGACATCCTGCGCATCAAGCTTATTGGCGTGATCCCCGAGTCCGAGAGCGTGCTGCAGGCCTCCAACCAGGGTGTGCCGGCGATCCACGACAAGGAAACCGACGTGGCCCAGGCCTACAGCGATGTGGTGGCGCGCTTCCTCGGCGAAGAAAAGCCGATGCGCTTCGTCGACGCCGAGAAGCCCGGCTTCTTCAAACGAATCTTCGGAACGAGGTAGCCATGTCACTCTTTTCCTTTCTGCTGGGCGAAAAGAAGAAGACGGCGAGCGTCGCCAAGGAACGGCTGCAAATCATCCTCGCGCACGAGCGGAGCAGCCTGAGCGGCAAGCGCCCCGACTACCTGCCTGAGCTGCAGCGCGAGCTGATCGCAGTGATCTCCAAGTACGTCTCGATCAAGGCCGAGGACATCAAGGTCCACCTGGAGAAGCAGGACGATCTTGAGGTGCTCGAGGTCAAGATCGAACTGCCCGACGCCGCGCTCGCGGCACGCTGAGCGCAGGCAGCAGGCTCGCCACGGCCGTGAATTCGTCATCCAGGGCTTCCATCGGACCGCCCTGAGGGCGTATCGTGGCAACTCCAACACCAACCTGGAGACACCGCACCATGGCAACTAGCAAAACGAGCACTACCGCCGCGAAAAAGGCGGGCTCACCGCGCGGCACGGCCGCCGAGGACGTCCAGGACGCCTTCATCAAGCCGCTGAAAGGCATTTCCGATCGCCTTCAGAACCTTCCACTGGCCGGCGCGGCCGGCGCGATCGTCGAAGGTGGACGCAAGGACCTGCAAGCCCTCATGCAAGCCAACGAGAAGTCCTACCAGGGACTGCAGGCCGTCGTGAAACGCCAGACCGAGATGCTCAAGACTTCGATCCAGGAATGGCAGGGCACGGTCAAGGGCATGTCGGCTGGCGATCCACGCGAGAACCTCGCCAAGCTCGACGCCATGGGCAAGGCGGCGTTCAAGCAGGCGCTCAATGACATCCGCGAACTGTCCGAGATGGCAGCCAAGTCGCAGGCCGAGGCTTTCGACGTGGTGCGCAAGCGCATCAGCGACAACGTGGACGAAGTCAGCAAGCTCTTGCGCACGCGCAAGTAGGCCTTGGGAAGGCCTTCGCTCAGTGTTTGTCCTGCGCGAAAACGAGAAATAGGTCCGTGACGTCGGCTGCAAGAAGCGTACATTGATACGGTTTACCTTTGCGATCCGAACGATCACGTATCAGCCATGGCATCGATTTCTCAGACGCGCGCATCTTCCAGGGCAGCCAGCGAAGCCGCCAACCGTGAACGACTGCGGCAGGCCCTGCCTGCCACCGTCGATCACCTCCAGCGCCACCAGGCTGGCCGGATTGACGACAACGACATCGACGCCTACGTCAGACTGAACTGGCTCGAATGGCACGGCGGCGGACTTCGCCTCACCATCACGGGTCGCAACGTCTGCGCACAGATGGCGCCGTCGACCACCTGAGCTACTGCGGCCAGTTGGCGCGCCAGCCGTTCACGACGGCATTTCTCGATACTCGCCAGACAGCCGGGCTCCGCGATGCCAGTCCGCGTAGGGCTGGACGTAGCCCCGTCCTATGAACTGCGGTTGCGGCCGTACATCCCGGTGGTCGCGGTCTGCGCCAGGGCCATGCTCGACGCGCGACCCCTGCTGCTCGTACCGGTCATGCCGATCGGGTCCCCCGTCGAAGCGCCGGTCCTGCGCGAAGGCGCTTCCTGCCATGCACATCGCCAGCGCGGCGGCAACGGCAGTCATGCTTTTCGACTTGTTCATCTGGACCTCCTTCTGCATTGACGAGGAGTCCAGTGTCGAACGCGCATGTATGTCTCCGATGAAGCAAAAGTAAAGCTGGGACCGGGACCTGCCCGGTCCGCCTCACGGTGCGGTGCCTTGAGGCCCAGTGGACGGCGCCGCGGCGTAACCGGCGCCGTGCGGCGTGATCTTGCGTCCCAGCGCCTCGCCCCATCGCCGCACCGGCGCGCTCGCCCGCTCGGCCGTGTTGTCCACGCCGCGCCGGGTGGCGCTGGCGCCGCGCTCGATGCCATGGCCGGCTGCATCCGTCCCGCGTTCGATGCCATTCAGGACCTTGCTGTCGTGCGGAGCCGCCTTCGCCGCCGCGTGGCTGCGCTTCGGCTGCGGCGGGCTGTCCGCGTTTTGCGCGAAGGCGGTTTGCGTCAGTGCTGCTGCGACGACAAGCGCGAGAGTCGTTGTTGCGCGGGATGAGAACATGGGCTTCGATTCCTTTCGATTCAAATTCAGGCTGTCTTGTTGTCGGCGGCGGCTCTCGCCATGCGCTCGCTCTTCCAGTACACGTCGTCGCCGCCATCCATCCGATTGAGCACGCGCGCCAGCACGAACAGCAGATCGCTCAGGCGATTGAGGTAACGGCGCGGCGTATCGTTGATCTCGGCCTGCGCGCCAAGGGAGACGACCGCGCGCTCGGCGCGGCGCGCGACCGTGCGGCACACATGCGCCAGCGATGCCGCGCGAGTACCGGCTGGCAGGATGAATTCGGCCAATCTCGGCAGAGTCGCATTGTGATCGGCCAGGGCGTTGTCGAGTTGCAGCAGCGCCTCTGCCTTGAGCAGGGTGAAGCCCGGCATCGACAACTCGCCGCCGAGGTTGAAGAGCTGATGCTGCACGTCAACGAGCAGTTCGCGCACGGCCTCGGGCATGGGCTCGCAGAGCAGCACGCCGATCTGCGAGTTGAGTTCGTCGACGTCACCCATCGCATGCACGCGCAGGTGGTCCTTGGGGACGCGCGTGTTGTCGCCGAGGCCGGTGGTGCCGTCGTCGCCGGTGCGCGTCGCGATCTGTGTGAGTCGGTTGCCCATGGAGTGCTCTGTATCTTTCGGGGGTGCGATTCGTAGAATGGTAGACCCTTCAGGAGACAGCCGATGAACGCGCCCACCGCCCTTTCCCATCTCACGCCGGAGATCGCGCTGCGCGAGGTACCCGACGCGCTGATCGAAGCCCTGAAGGCGCGTTTCGGCGAGCAATGCTCCACGGCGCTCGCCGTGCGCACGCAGCACGGCCGCGACGAGTCCTCTTTTGATGCACCACCGCCTTCGGCCGTGATCTTCGCCGAGAGCACGCAGGATGTGGCCGACGCAGTCAAGCTGGCAAGCGAATACAGCGTTCCGGTGATCCCCTTTGGCGTCGGCTCGTCGCTCGAAGGGCACCTGCTGGCCGTGCAGGGCGGCATCAGCATCGACGTCAGCCGCATGAACCGCGTGCTGTCGACCAATGCCGACGACCTGACGGTGACCGTACAACCCGGCGTGACGCGCAAGCAGCTGAACGAGGAGATCAAGAGCACGGGCCTGTTCTTCCCGATCGACCCGGGCGCGGACGCCTCCATCGGCGGGATGGCGGCGACGCGCGCCAGCGGCACGAACGCGGTGCGCTACGGCACGATGCGCGAGAACGTGCTTGGCCTCGAAGTCGTCACCGCGAGCGGCGAGGTGATCCGCACGGGCACGCGGGCCAAGAAATCGTCGGCGGGTTATGACCTCACACGCCTCCTGGTCGGCAGCGAGGGCACGCTGGGCGTGATCACCGAGATCACCCTGCGCATCTATCCCCTGCCCGAGGCCGTGTCGGCAGCGATCTGCTCATTCCCGAGCATCGAGGCGGCCGTGCGCACGACCATCGAGATCATCCAACTGGGGGTGCCGATCGCGCGCGTCGAACTGATCGACGTGAACACGGTGCGGATGGTCAATGCGTACGCCAAGCTCAGCCTGCGCGAAGAACCCATGCTGCTGATGGAATTCCATGGATCGCCCAGCGGCGTGAAAGAGCAGGCTGAAACCGTGCAAGAACTCGCCAGCGGCCACGGCGGCAAGGCTTTCGAGTGGGCCAGCACGCCGGAAGAGCGCACCCGCCTCTGGACAGCGCGGCACAACAGCTATTTCGCCGCCGTGCAGTCGCGCCCAGGTTGCCGCGTGATTTCGACCGACACCTGCGTGCCGATTTCCCGGCTTGCAGATTGCCTGCTCGAATCGGTCGCGGAAGCTGATGCGAGTGGCATCCCCTACTTCCTGGTCGGCCACGTCGGAGATGGGAATTTCCATTTCGGCTACCTTCTCGACCCCAACGCACCCGAAGAACGCGTAACTGCCGAGAAACTGAATCACGCCCTGGTATCACGCGCGCTCGCACTCGAAGGCACCTGCACGGGCGAACATGGCGTCGGGCTGCACAAGATGGGCTTCCTCGTGACCGAGGCCGGCGCTGGCGCGGTCGACATGATGCGCACGATCAAGCGGGCACTCGACCCGAAGAACATCATGAATCCCGGGAAGATCTTCAGCCTCTGAGACCTTCCCCGTCAATTCACGCCGTCTGGCGGATGCGGTCTATCAGGCCGTTGAGCGCGTCGAGAGAGCCGAAGTGGATGGCGAGTTCGCCGCTCTCTTCCACCCGGCCATTGCGCTTGCTCCGCTTCTTGATGCGGACTTCGACCTCGGCCGCCAACAGGTCGGCAAGTTCCTCCTCTACCCGAAGCAAGTCGCGCGACTTTTCGGCCGCGCCGCGCCGCGATGAAGGCGAGAGACTGAACTCGGCCGCCAGCTTCTTCACGAGCGCCTCGGTCTCGCGCACCGACATCTTCTTGGCGGCGATCTGGTTGGCGGCGGTGATTTGGGTGCCCTTGTCGAGCGACAGCAGCGCGCGCGCGTGGCCCATGTCGATGTCGCCGGCCATGAGCATCGCCTGAGCCGGCTCAGCAAGGTTCAGCAGGCGCAGCAGATTGCTCGCGGCGCTTCGGGAACGCCCGACGGCCTGCGCCGCCGATTCGTGAGTGAGCCCAAACTCAACGACCAGGCGTTGCAAACCTTGGGCTTCCTCCAGCGGATTCAGATCTTCACGCTGGATGTTCTCGATGAGCGACATGGCCGCGGCGGCTTCATCGGGCACGTCGCGCACCAACACCGGCACACTTTCGAGCCCGGCCAGGCTGGCGGCCCGGAAACGTCGTTCACCCGCGATGATTTCGAACTCGGCGTTCTTGGCGCGTGCGATGTCCGGATCGAGTCGGCGAACCAGAATCGGCTGCATGATCCCCTGCGCCTTGATGCTTTCGGCCAGCTCGTAGAGCGCGCCCTCGTCCATCTGCGTGCGTGGCTGGTAGACGCCGGGCACCATCTGGTCGAGATTCAAAGTCGTCGGGTTGGGTGGCGCGGCGTCGTCAATCACGGCATTGTCCGAGCCGTTGAAAGTCGGCCCGAGAAGTGCTTCGAGTCCGCGGCCGAGGCCCTTGGGTTTTTTGGTCGCCATGGAGATCATTTTTCCTTCAAGAGGTCGTTCAGCAGCTTGCGGCCTTCGGGCCAGTCGTCGAGGCCGGATTCGCTGTTGATATGGCCACAAGCACCAAGGTCAACATAACCGGCGCCCCAGTCCTCGGCCATTTCGCGGGAGCGTTCGGCTGCACAGTAAGGATCGTTGTTCGCCGCGACCATCAAGGCGGAAAACGGCAGCGGCCGGCGGACGATGGGCGCCCAGCCTGGGATCATCTGCCGCAGGTCGTCGCGCTCCGCATCGCCCGGTGCGACGAGCAATGCGGCACGTACCTTGCCCGTATGGCCCGAGTGAGCGGCCCATGCTGCCACGAGGACGCATCCCAGGCTGTGCGCCACGAGCGCCACCGGGCCGGGTGCGGCCAGCACCTCCTCCTCGAGTCGCGCCGACCAATCGCCGCGCAGAGGCCGCATCCAGTCGTGCTGGTCGACCCGATGGTCGCCATAGGCCGCCTCCCAGCGGCTTTGCCAATGGGCGGGGTCGCTGTTCTGCCAGCCGGGCAGCAACAGGATCTTGGGCTCAGGGGCCATCGGGGGCATGTACCGTGACTTGCGGCGCGTCCATGGGCACGGGTGCAGCGGGCGCCGTTTCCGCCGCCATCGCGCTCGCAGGCGGCATCTTGACGACGAGTTCCTGCGCGAAAGCGATGAACGCCTGGCTGCCCTTGGCGGGCGGGTCGAACACGACCCCGGGCAAGCCGTAGCTCGGCGCTTCGGCCAGCCGCACGTTGCGGGGAATCACCGTATCGAACACCTTGTCGCCAAAATGCGCCTTGAGCTGCTCGCTGACCTGCTGCTGCAGGGTAATGCGCGGATCGAACATCACGCGCAGCAGGCCGATGATCTGCAAGTTCTTGTTGAGATTCGCGTGGACCTGCTTGATGGTGTTGACCAGGTCCGTCAGCCCTTCGAGGGCGAAATACTCGCACTGCATCGGGACGATGACGCCGTGCGCGGCACACAAGCCATTGAGCGTCAGCAAGCTGAGGCTGGGCGGGCAATCGATCAGGATGAAGTCGTACTCCGCACCCACCGCCGCCAGCGCCGTGCGCAGGCGCTTTTCGCGCCGATCGAGCGCCACCATTTCGACTTCAGCGCCGGCCAGTTCCCGGTTCGCACCCAGAACGTCATAGCCGCACTTCTCTGACTTCACGCGGGCTTCGGCCACGGACGCCGACTCCAGCAACACGTCATACACCGTGGTTTCGAGCTGACGCTTGTCGATGCCTGAGCCCATGGTGGCATTGCCCTGCGGATCCAGGTCGATCATCAGGACGCGCTGGCCGACATTGGCCAGGCCTGCCGCCAGATTCACCGTGGTCGTCGTCTTGCCGACGCCGCCTTTTTGGTTCGCGATGCAGAAGATCTTTGCCATGTCTCAGCCGCCCTGCCCGGCAGTCTGGCGAAAAACATGGAAGGGATGCTGGAGGTTTTTCATGCTTACCTGGAAATCGCAAGCCTGAAGCCGAATCCGATCAGAAAAACGCCTGCCAACTTGCCCAGAACACCCGAGATGCGCGGATTGGCGCGCACCCGCTCGGCCAGGAAATGCGTCAACAGCGTTGCCGTCAGACCATACAGAAAGGTCAAGGTGGCGATGGTCAGGGCCATGACCGCGAAGGTGGTGAGCCCCTGATGGCGGGCCGGATCGACGAAGAGCGGGAAGAACGCCATATAGAAGACGATCGCCTTCGGATTCAGCAGCGTGATCATCATCGCTTGGCGAAGATACTGCCGGGGGCGGATGTTGAGGATCGGCGCGGCACCAGGCTTGGCCCGCAGCATCTTGAAGCCGAGCCATGCAAGATAGGCGGCGCCGAGCCATTGCACGCCCCGGAATGCCGTCGGGTAAGCCGTCAGAAGTGTGGCAACGCCGGCAACGGCAGCCCACATCAGCACTTGGTCGCCTGCAATGACGCCCAAAGTGGCCGCCAAGCCCCCGCGAATTCCGCCTTTGCTCGTCGACGTGATCAACGCCAGATTTCCCGGCCCGGGAATCGCCAGAAAGAGAACGATGGCCGCGACGAACGCGCCGTAATCAGCGATGCCGAACATGCAAATTGCTCAAAAAGGGAAGCGTCGAGTCTAAGCGAGGTCGACGCGCGCGACGTCGGTCAGGCGACAGGTTTTCGCATCCAGACGATGCATCGCTCGGCATCAAGGCCCGGAACAGACAGTTGTTCCACGTGAAACACCTCGACTTCGGGCGGAAGGTGGGCGATTTCCTCGTTGGGCACCCTGCCCTTCATGGCCAGCCAAGTGGCACCCGGGGCCAGGAGGTGTAACGACCCTGAGACGAAATCCGCAAGGGACGCGAAGGCCCGGGAGCTGATGACTTCGTATTGGCCCGTCATGGACTCGACGCGTGCGTGCAATCCCCGGAGATTGCGAAGCTCGAGCTCCGACGCAACCTGCTGAATGAACGCCGCCTTCTTGGCGACGGCATCGACACACGTGATGTCAATATCCCCTCGCAGAATCGCAATCACGACACCCGGCAGCCCGGCCCCGGCACCAACGTCCAGGAGTTTCGCCGGGCCGGCACGTTCTCGACTGAGCGGACCTACGGCCGCAAGGCTGTCGAGCAAATGATGCGTAAGTACCGTCGCCGGGTCGCGCAAGGCGGTCAGGTTGTAGACCTTGTTCCACTTGAGGATGAGCGCACCGTAGGCGAGCAGCTGCTCGCTCTGGCGGTCGGTCAATGTGATGCCGAGCTCTGAGGCACCCTGCCGCAGCATTTGCTCCTGGCTCATTCGGCGGCTTGCGGCTCTGCCGCCGGGTCGCGTACGAATGCGCGATGCCCGCCTTTGCGGAGATGGATCATCAGCAGAGAGATCGCCGCTGGCGTCACGCCGGAAATCCGCGAAGCCATGCCCAGAGTTTCGGGCCGGTGCTTGGTGAGCTTTTGCCGGACTTCGAAACTCAAGGCCTTGACCTGGCTGTAATCGAGATCATCCGGCAGTTTCAGGTTCTCGAAATGCGCGGCCCGCTCTACTTCGTCATGTTGGCGATTGATGTAGCCGGAATATTTGGCGGCGATCTCGATTTGCTCGATCTCCGTTTCGCCCAACGGAGCATCCGCACGATATTTGCCGCCGTCCAACGACATCAGCGACTCGTAGCTCACGTTCGGCCGACGCAGAAGCTCGCCAAGATTGTGTTCATGGTCGATGGCCTTGCCCAGCACACGCTCGGACTCGCTTGCCGGCAAGTTCCGCGGATTCACCCAGATCGAACGAAGCCGCTCTGTTTCACGTGAAACAAGATCTCGCTTGCGGGCGAACGCATCCCAGCGCGCGTCATCCACCAGACCCAGCTTCCGCCCCGCCTCGGTCAACCGCATGTCGGCGTTGTCTTCTCGCAGCTGCAGCCGGAATTCGGCGCGGCTTGTGAACATCCGGTAGGGCTCGGTCACGCCCTTGGTGATCAGGTCATCGACCAAGACTCCCAAATAGGCTTCGTCGCGGCGAGGCAGCCATGGATCTTCGCCGCGGCATTGCAGTGCAGCATTGATGCCCGCGAAGAGACCCTGAGCGGCCGCCTCTTCATAACCCGTCGTACCGTTGATCTGGCCCGCAAAGAACAAACCGTGGATGGCACGCGTCTCGAAATTGCTCCGCAGCTCGCGCGGGTCGAAGTAGTCGTATTCGATCGCGTAGCCGGGTCGGAGGATGTGGGCGTTCTCCAGGCCCGCCATCGAACGGACCAATTGGTACTGGATGTCGAACGGCAGGCTGGTCGAGATTCCGTTCGGGTAGTACTCGTTGGTGGTAAGCCCTTCCGGCTCCAGGAAAATCTGATGGCTTTCCTTATCGGCGAATCGGTTGATCTTGTCCTCGACACTCGGGCAATAGCGCGGGCCGACGCCGTCGATCTTGCCGGTGAACATCGGGCTGCGGTCAAAGCCTGAACGGATGATTTCGTGCGTGCGGGCGTTGGTGTTCGTGATCCAGCAGGGCATCTGCTGCGGGTGCATGTCCGCGCGGCCCATGAAGCTGAAAACCGGCATTGGGCCGGCACCGCCCGGCATGCCGTCGCCGGGCTGCTCCACGCACTTCGAAAAGTCGATGGTCCGCCCATCCAGCCGCGGTGGGGTGCCAGTCTTGAGGCGACCTTGAGGCAGCTTCAGCTCCTTGAGCCGTGCCGAGAGGCTGACCGCCGGCGGATCGCCCGCTCGCCCGGCCTGGTAGTTGTCGAGCCCCACGTGAATGCGCCCATCGAGGAAGGTCCCCGCCGTGAGCACCACTGCGCGAGCACGGAAGGCAATTCCGACCTGCGTGACGGCGCCGACTACGCGGTCGCCTTCGATCATCAAGTCGTCGACCGCTTGTTGGAACAGCGAAAGGTTGGGCTGATTTTCCAGCCGGCGCCGGATCGCCGCCTTGTAGAGAACCCGATCGGCCTGCGCGCGGGTTGCGCGCACCGCCGGCCCCTTGCTCGAATTGAGCACCCGGAACTGGATTCCTCCTTCGTCCGTCGCGATCGCCATGGCTCCGCCAAGCGCATCGACTTCCTTGACGAGGTGGCCCTTGCCGATGCCGCCGATCGAGGGGTTGCAGCTCATCTGCCCCAATGTCTCGATGTTGTGGGAAAGCAGGAGCGTGCGGGCGCCCATTCGGGCGGATGCAAGCGCGGCCTCGGTGCCGGCATGGCCGCCGCCAACGACGATCACATCGAATTCTTCGGGATAGAGCATGAGAGTGAGGACGCACTGGCGCGTGCGCTGCGCAAAGGGGCGCTGATTTTAATCGCCCGCGCCTTTGCATGCCCGTTGAAGGACAAACAAATCCCTACCCAGACTCGCTCCAATCCCTTGTCGCCATTGACTTTTCCGCTATCAATTGAATAGCAAACGTGCGCGCTATGGGGCTCGATCCAACGCCTTCTTCGCAGCCCCTACGCCCAGCGCGGCCAGCACGAGGAACACCACTGCAAGAATCAGGAACAGCCCGAACAGGATCTTGGCGATACCGGCCGCTCCCGCGGCCACGCCACCGAAGCCCAGCGCACCGGCAATCAGCGAGATCACGGCAAAAATAATCGCGTACTTCAACATGAGCCGACTCCTCGCGATGACACCACCGCAGCGCTGCGAGCTTAGAGAGTCGCACAGCCGGCGCTCATAGTCGCCCCACGCGAGACGCCGTAGGACAAAAACGCGGAGACCTCGAACCCGCTAGCATCAGCCTCCCCTTCCGAAAAATGTTTTTCGTCATTCCATTGGAGTTTTTCGCATGAAGCTGTACTACTCGCCGGGCGCCTGCTCGCTGTCTCCCCATATCGCGCTGCGTGAAGCCGGCCTCGCCTTCGAACCCGTGCTCGCCAGCACGAAGAGCCACAAGCTGCAAGATGGAACCGACTACTACGGCATCAATCCGTTGGGCTATGTGCCGCTGCTCGAACTCGACGATGGCACGCGCCTGCGCGAAGGCCCGGCCATCGTGCAGTACGTTGCCGACCTCGCGCCTGCGAAGAACCTTGCGCCGGCCAACGGAACCCTCTCGCGCTATCGCCTGCAGGAGTGGCTGACCTTCATCGGTACCGAGATCCACAAGAGCTTCTCGCCGCTGTTCAACCCCAACATGCAAGAAGAAGCCAAGACGGTTTTCAAGACCAAGCTCAAGTCGCGCTACGAGTGGCTCGACGGCCAACTCGCAGGCAAGGACTACCTCATGGGCGAACACTTCACCGTCGCCGACGGCTACCTGTTCACGGTGACCAACTGGACGCAGCCGACGGGCGTCGACATCTCTTCCTGTGCCAACGTCAAGGCCTGGCATGCGCGCGTTGGCGCACGACCGGCCGTGCAGGAAGCGATGAAGGTCGAAGGCCTGCTCAAGTAAAGGGGAGCGCTGCGGGTGCGGCACTCAGTGCGTCAACGGCTTCTGCCTTGACGCGAGCAATGCACCCGCCCATAGCGTGACCCCCGAGGCCACGAGACCTCGGGCCAGGCCGCCGGCCCCGTCCGAGATCCATCCGGCAACGGTCGGCCCCACGATCTGCCCCAACGCGAAGGCGATCGTGAAGGCGCTGATACCCGTCGCCCATTGCGCAGCCGGGAGGTTGTGCCTCACCAAGGCTGTCGTCGACGCCACGACCGACAGAAACACCGCGCCGAACAGAAGGCCCGACGCCATGGCCACGGGCCATGCATGGCTCAGCACCGGCAGCATCGTGGCCACCCCCAGCAGTGCGTTGAGAAACGCTTGCGGTCCCCCGCCGCGATAGCGGTCCAACAGGCCAGCCCATAGCCGCGACGAAGCCATGCAAGCCAGCCCCAGGAAGGCGTAGAACATCGTGATGTCGCCCGCCCTGGCGCCCTGCTCGCGCAGCAGCGCGATCACGAAGGTCATGTAGCCGATGTAGCCGGCACCGAACAGCGTGTAGCCGGCGAGCGCCCAGCTGAAGCGACGCACAGGCGTTCTGTCGAACCGCACGGCGTGCTGTGACGCGGCCACCGGTTGCACGTGCACCTGCACCGGCATCGCACGCATCGCGGCGGCCAATACTGCGGTCGCCGCAAAACTCGCGAGCGCAAGCGCCCACCATGCCCAGGCCCAGCCATGTGAAACACCGGCCGCGGCCTGCAGCACCGCGGGCACCAGCAGCGCCGAGAGCGTGATGCCAAGGCCCGTACCGCCGTAGTACAGCCCAAGCAGAAAACCAGCGCGCGACGGCTGCAGCGTGCCCAGGCGTGCCGCCAGCAATCCACCCGCCACGAACACCCAGGCACTCGCGAGCCCCGCCAGCAGCCGTTGCAACAGCAAGGCTGCCGCCGACGTGAAGAAGCCGCTGGCCACCATGAAGACACTGGCCCACAGCGCGCCGCCGACCAGCAGGCGTATCGGGCCGAAGCGTCGCATCAGAGCCGGCGTCATCAACGCGCCCAAAAGATAGCCTGCGGCGTTCGCCGTGTTCATGCTCCCCGCAAGGGTGTAGCTCCAACCGAGGTCTTCGCGCATGGGCGGAAGAAGCAGGCCGTACGAAAAGCGCGTGATGCCGAGCGAGACCGCGGCACCCAGCGAGAGCGCCAACGCCAATCGCAGCACTTGCGCGGGCGTGGGCGTGGCGTCGTGAACAGTCATGGATGCGCGGCGATTCTGAGGCAGCACCTACCAGCAAAGCGACAACCCCGCGACAGCGGGGCTGATGTCAGGGGACTACCCTCCGTCTCGTTCTCCACAACATTCATCAACTCCAAGATGTCCTCCCTCTTCGATCCCGTGCAAGCTGGCGACCTCCAACTCAGCAATCGCATCGTCATGGCGCCGCTCACGCGCAACCGCGCACCCGACGCAGTGCCGCGCGACATCACAGCGACCTACTACGCGCAGCGCGCCAGCGCCGGTCTGCTGATCACCGAAGCCACCGCCATCAGCCACCAGGGCCAGGGCTATGCGGACGTGCCCGGACTCTATGGCACCGAGCAGCTCGATGGCTGGAAGCGCGTCACCGATGCCGTGCACGCCGAGGGCGGCAAGATCGTCGTGCAGTTGTGGCACGTCGGGCGCGTCTCGCACACGGAGCTTCAACCCGACGGCGGCAAGCCTGTCGCGCCCTCCGCCATCGCGGCCAAGACCAAGACCGTGCTCATCAGGGACGGCGTCCCGACCTTCACCGACACCTCCGAGCCCCGCGCGCTCGACGCCAGCGAGCTGCCCGGGATCGTGCACGCCTATGCCGTCGCCGCTCGCAGCGCGGTCGAGACCGCGGGCTTCGATGGCGTGGAGATCCACGGCGCCAACGGCTATTTGCTCGACCAGTTCCTCAAGACCGGCAGCAACAAGCGCACCGACGACTACGGCGGCAGCATCCAGAACCGCGCGCGCCTGTTGCTCGAAGTGACGCGCGCGGTGGTCGACGCCGTCGGCGGTGGCAAGACCGGCATCCGCCTGTCGCCTGTCACCCCGGCCAACGACGTGCATGACGACGACCCGCAATCGCTGTTCGACTACGTCATCCGGCAGCTCGCGCCGCTGAATCTCGCCTACATCCACGTCATCGAAGGCGCCACCGGCGGCCCGCGCGAACTTGCCGATCGCCCGTTCGACTACGAATCCCTCAAGGCGGCCTATCGCCAGGCCGGCGGCAAGGGCGCGTGGATGGTGAACAACGGCTACGACAAGTCGCTCGCCGAGGAAGCACTGAAGGAAGGCGACGACCTGGTCGCCTTTGGCAAGCCCTTCATCTCCAACCCTGACCTGGTTCGCCGCCTGCGCGAAGGTGCGCCACTGAATCCATGGGACAAGAACACGTTCTACGGCGGCGGCGAAGCCGGTTATATCGACTACCCGGCACTTTGAGCTCGCCCCCAGGTTGCCCGCACTTCGTGTCGGGCGCCCACCCCCTACCGGGGCAACCCCAGCGGCCCGGCAAGCCGGTTCCGCGGGGTTCATGAGTTCGCCCCCAGGCTTGCCCACTTCGTGTGGCCGCCAACCCCCTTCCGGGGGCAACCCCTGCGGCTCGGCAAAGCCGGTTCCGCGGGGTTTCTGGCCTTGGCTGTGCGGGTGCGGCAGGCCTGCATTCAGGATGAGGTGAAGGCGACGCTGACGCGCAGGCCGCCTTCTTTGGACGCCTTGGCGAAGGTGAGTTCGGCACCGAGCAGCCTGGCGTAGCGGGCGACGATCGCAAGGCCGAGGCCCGCTCCTTGTCCCAGCTTTTGGCCCGCCGGCCCCTGCGCCCAGCGCTGCATCAGGTCGCTCTGCGTTTCCGGCGGAATGCCCGGGCCGTCGTCGACCACGCTCATTGTGTGTCCGGCGAGCTCGATGGTGATCGTGCGTCCGCCATAACGCAGCGCGTTGTCGATCAGGTTGTCGAGCGTGCCTTCGACCAGCGCCACATTCGCGACCACGGTCACCGGCTCGTCGAGCCCTTGCGCGCCCAGGTCCACACCCTTCGCATCCGCGCGTGCGAGGTGCCGCAGCACGGCGTGCTGAATCAGCTCATCGAGCCGCAGCGGTTGCCGCTGCAGGCCCGTGCGGCTCTCATCGGCCAGCGCGAGCGCCAGCAATTGATCCACGAGATGACTGGCACGGGCCTGGCTCGCGGCGATGTTCTCCAGCTGCTCGCGCCACACCGCCGGCGTCTGCTGCGCGAGGCCATAGTCAGCGAGCGCACGAATCCCTGCCAGCGGCGTGCGGAGTTCATGCGCGACATTGCCCGCAAACTCGCGCTGCGCCGACGCGCTCTGGGCCAAGCGGTCGAGCAGCGCATTGAGCGTGTCTCCCAACTGCTCGAGTTCGCGCGAGCTTCGGGCGACCGGCACCGGCGCGAGGTCATGAGCGTCCCGTTTCTCCAGCGTCTGCCGCAATTCGCCGAGCGGACGAAGCTCGCGTCCGATCCCGCGCCAAAGCCAGGTGGCCAGCGCCGCGAGAAGCACGAACTGCGGCGCCAGTGAATAGACCAGCAGTCGCTCGACCAGCACCGTTCGCGCGCGCGTGGTCTGCGCGATGACCACGCGATAGGCGTCGGGTGCCTCGTGGTTCAGCACCACGGCACGCAGAGCCTGGCCCTGGTAGAGGACGTGCGAAAAACGGTAGCGCGCACCCGCCTCCGGCGCCGGCGCCTCCAGCCCTTCATGGCCGGCCAGCAACGACCCGTCCGGCCGCAGCACGGCGAAGAACACCGACTCGGACTGGTCGAAAAGCACGCTTGTCACTTCGCGCGGCGACAGCAACAACTCCATGCCGCGCTCGCCGGCCTGCACATTGGCCGACACCGAGTAGGCGTCGTCGAGCATCGCCCGATCGAAGGCCTGCTCGGTGAAATAGCTCGCCACGTAGAGTGCGACCGCCGTGCCCACCAACCAGGTCAGGCCCAGCGGAATCAGCACGCGCCGCAGGACGCGCGCGGTCAACGACGGCGCCGCCGAGTCGCGCGGCGGCGTCGAGGTCACGCGTCCGCTTCCAGCAGATAGCCGATGCCGCGCAAGGTGCGAATGACCGCGCCGCTACCCACCAGCTTCTTGCGCAGACGCGAGATGAAAGCCTCCAGCGCGTTGTCGCCCAGCGATTCGTCGAAGGTCGACAGCTTGTCCGAGAGCTCGCGCTTGCTGATCGTGCGGCCCGGTGGACTCATCAACTCCCAGAGCACTTCGAATTCGCGGGCCGGAAGGTCGAGCGGCACGGCGCCAACCCCGAAGCGCCGCGCCCTCCGGTCCAAGCGCAACTGCCCGAGGATCGCGATGTCTTCGGTGCCCTGCGCACGCCGGACCAGCGCGCGAAGCCGCGCCTCGACCTCGGCCAGATCGAAGGGCTTGCCAAGGTAGTCGTCGGCGCCCGCATCGAGTCCGGCGATTCGCTCCTCCGTGCGGTTGCGTGCCGTCAGCACCAGCACCGGCGTGCGGTCGCCGCGCGCCCGCGCATGGCGCAATGCCGTCAAGCCGCTGGCGAGGCCGCTGGTCGGACTGACCGTGGCAGGCAGGTTCAGGTCCAGCAGCACGGCGTCAAAAGTCTGCACACGCCAGAGGTGGTCGGCCTCCTCGACGCTCGCCGCCACATCGACGCGATGGCCCGCGTCACCGAGGCTGCGCAGCATCACACCGCGCAGGACCGCATCGTCTTCAACCAGGAGGATTCGCATGGGATGTGAGAGAAAAAAAGGTATGTGTTTTTACAGCATGAGAGACGCGGTGCGGCGCGAACACGGTAGGCTCGGCCTGTCACGTCCCCTCGCTGGACATTGACATCGTGAGAAGGTTCAAACTTGCAACTCGTTCACACTGAAGGAGCATCCACGATGAGCCAGAAGTTTCAGGTCACGGGCATGAGCTGCGACCATTGCGCCAACATGGTGCAAAACGCCGTACAGACCATCGACCCCAAGGCGCAGGTCACGGTCGATCTCGAGACAGGTCATGTCGACGTGGTCAGCCAGCATCCGAGGCAGGACATCATCGTGGCGATCGAAAACGCCGGTTACAAAGCGCAGTAGCGCTGTACCACCGACGGCAACGGGTTCGGCGCCCGTTGAGAAAAAAGGAACAAATTCGCCGAATAGTTGAATACTTTGTGTTTCAAAGTGCAAAATGGCCGTTGCATTCACACTTGAACGCAGAGGGTCGCATGCTTGGGAACCTGATCCCGTCGTCAGTGCGGGAATCCTCCTATCGGCGCAGGTTCATGGAGAACCGCCAGGACAACCTGTTCATGGGTTCCTTCGGGGACTTCGAGGCTGCCGCGGCCTGTGCCCCGACACGCGCCGCAATCGACTTCTCGGACGCCACGGCACCCCTCCATATCCCTCAGGTCCAGTTCTCTGACTATCCCAGCGTATTCTGGCTCGGCCGGGCCTTGTCCGAGGGCATGCGCAGCGTGCTCGAAGTGGGCGGCAACGTGGGCGCGAGGTACTACGCGTTCCGCCGGATGCTGAGCTACCCGCCGGACCTGCGCTGGACCATCAGCGAATCGAAGGAAATGGTCGCACGGGGCCGGGAACTCGCCGCCCAGCGCCAGGTCGGCGATCAGCTGGCGTTCGTCGCGGACGATCAGCCCCTATTGGATGCACACGAGGTCGTGTACGCCTCAGGCAGCCTGCCGTACCTTCCGATCCGGATCTCCGACATCATCGCGGCCCAGCCCTCGAAGCCGAAGCGCATCATTCTCAATATGATCCCGGTGCACCCGGAGCGCACGCTCTACACGCTCAACAGTTCGGACGCCGGCATTTCGCCCTGCCGCATCCAGCATCACGACGAACTGCTCACCGAGTTGCTCTCTGCGGGCTATGAACGCCGCGACGGATGGCGCAACACTGGCATCAACATCCGGATTCCCTTCGTCCACGGGGGCGAGCAACTTTATTACGCCGGCTGCTGCTTCGATCTCTTCAACTAGCCGGACCGATCGCTGCAGGAACTCTCAATCGGTGGGGATGCGGATTCGAAGCTGCCGCCGCGAAGGGTCCGGCGCGGTTTCCGCGGACAGCGGCGCGATCATTGCGGGCAGCACCAGCGCCCGGGCGAGTGCTGGCGAACGACGCTGAAAGTCTTCCAGCCGCGTCAGCACCTTGTCGATCCACGTGAGGCGCTTGTCCAACGCCTTGGCCGCGCCCTCGGAGTTCTTGGTCGCCTCGACGGCCACCACCTCGTCCTGGAAGCCCTTCCAGTTCGACGGGTCCAGCATGTTGGTGCAAGTCGAAATCGAGGTCGACAACGCCCTGGCCGCATGCCACCAGTGCGCCGGCACGAAGATCATGTCGCCCGGCTTCAGCACCGTGCGGTAAAGCGTTGCCTTGGCGAGCAGCGGAAAGCGCACGCGATCCTGCATCACCGGATCGTCCACCATGGATTGGTTCGGCAACGCCGAGCGCGGATAGAGGTACTGGCTGTCTTCCGGGGCAAAGACCACGAACTCCTTGTCGCCGTAGATCTGCACGATCCCCGCGTGCGAGTTCTCGCCATCGAAATGCATGACCGGGAACTTGCTCCCGACCCCGCCGACCAGCAGCTTGAGATAGCCGTCCGGACGGCGCCATTTCTCCGGCATCAGCGGACTTGCATAGCGCCGCGGAAAGGAAAACTTGATCTGCGGCCTCACGTCCGGCAGCAGTTCAGGCAGCACCTCGTGCAGGAACGAGCGGTACATGTACGGGCCGGGCTTTTCCGCGCTGGACGCAAGCACCTCGTCGATGAACTGATCGAAAGGCATATCCCGCCCATAGCCGATCGCCACCGCCTGGCTGCCGAAGCGCTTCTTGAAGTTCTCCGGCGTCCAGGTCCGCATGGCCGCCCAGCCCTTGCCGACGTTCGAGATCACGACCGGCCGGTTGCCATGCATGTAGCGCGCAAGGAAATCGTCGTAGCTCAGCTTGTCGCCGTCGACGCGCTCGATGGGAAGCCACGAAGCCGCGACGCGCGCCGCGCCTTCGGTCGTTGTCCCGGCGTCCGTGGAATTTTGCATTTGCATACAAAGATACTACAAGGAAGCCATTGGGCTGCCTAGCTACCGTTCGTCACATGTCGAAAGGATCACTTCCGAATCACAATCCCGCGCGCCTGCAAAGCCCGCCCGTCATCAGACGATCGCTACCATCGGCCTCCATGCCCCCCAACCCGCGCATCCTCATCGCCGAAGACGAATCCGCCATTGCCGACACGCTTCAATACGTCCTGCGGACCGACGGCTTCGTACCTGTCTGGTGCCCGACGGCGCAGGAGGCGATCGCGCAGTTCACAGCAGAGCCGCCCGCGCTCGCCATTCTCGACGTCGGCCTGCCGGACATGAATGGCTTCGAGCTTTTCAAGCGGCTGCAGGCGCTGCCCGGCGGATCGCTGGTGCCAATGCTGTTCCTCACGGCCCGCAGCGACGAGATCGATCGCGTGGTCGGCCTCGAACTCGGCGCCGACGACTACATCGCCAAGCCCTTCTCGCCGCGCGAGCTGGTGGCGCGCGTACGAACCATCCTGCGGCGCAGCGCACGCAGCAACGGTCAAGGCGCGCCGGTCGTGTCAACGCCCGCTCCGCCGCCGGCACCGGCGATGCCCTTCGCACTCGATGCCGAGCGGATGCAGATTCGCTACTACGGTCGCCTCCTCGAACTCTCGCGCTACGAATACGGCCTGCTGCGCCTCATGGTGCAGCGCCCCGGCCGCGTCTTCACGCGCGACGAATTGCTGCGGCTGGTGTGGGACGAGTCGAGCGACAGCTACGACCGGACGGTCGACGCGCACATCAAGACACTGCGCGCCAAGCTCAAGGCCATCGCGCCGAACATCGAACCGATCCGCACACTGCGCGGCACGGGCTATGCACTGAACGAAGAGCTGCCGCCGAGCACGTGACAGGGTGACGAGAAGAACCCGCATCTTCATCGGCATCCTGCTGATCTACACGGCGGGCATTGCCTTCCTGCTCTACCGCGTCGTCGCCGACATCGACCCGCGCTACCGCGAATCGGCCGAGGAATCGCTGGTCGAGACCTCGCAGCTCATGGCGAGCCTGATCGAACAGGACGTCATCGCCGGCGCCATCAACATCTCGCGGCTGGAGCCTCTGTTCCGCTCGGTCTATGCGCGCCAGTTCTCGGCGCAGATCTACAACCTGCACAAAAGCCGCGTGGAACTGCGTGTCTACGTGACGGACCGCAATGGCCGCGTGCTCTTCGATTCGCTCGGCCGCAGCACCGGGGCCGACTATTCGAAGTGGAGCGATGTCAGCCACTCGCTTGCCGGTACCTACGGCGCGCGCACCTCACGCGACATCGAGGGCGACCCGATGACTTCCGTGATGTACGTCGGCGCACCCATCCGCTGGGACAACGAGATCGTCGGCGTGGTCACCGTCGGCAAGCCGGTGCGCAGCTTCGGCCAGTTCGTTCAGGATGCACGCGCGCGCACCTTGGGCGTCGGCGTGGGATCGGCCTTTGCGCTGCTGGTGCTGGCGATCATCGTGTCGATCTGGCTGGTCCGGCCATTCGGCTTGATCTCGGACTACGTCGGCTGGCTGCGCAGCCAGCGCAGCCTGAGCCTCTCGCGCATGGTCCGCCGGGCGGTGGACACGCTGCGCAGCGGTATCGGCGAGATGCGCGACGCGCTCACCGGCCGCAACTATGTGGCCGACTACGTGCAGACCTTCACGCACGAGATCAAGAGCCCGCTGTCGGCCATCCGCGGCGCTGCGGAACTGATCCAGGAACCGTCGATGCCTCAGGCCGAGCGCGAGCGCTTCCTCGCCAACATCGCGAGCGAGACGCAGCGCATCCAGGAAATCGTCGATCGCATGATGGAACTCACCGCCCTCGAGACGCGGCGTGCGCTGGAGCGCAGCGAGCCCGTCGCGCTCGCGCCGCTGCTGCGGGAGGTCGGCGCCGGTGCGCAGGCCGCGGCATCAGCGCGCGACATTCGCGTCAACGTCGCTATCCACAACGAAGCCAGCGTCGAGGGCGATCCCTTTCTGCTGCGCCGCGCGATCAGCAACCTGCTCGACAACGCGATCGATTTCTCGCCGCCGGGCGCGGAGGTTCTTCTCGCGTTGGAAGCCAGCGCGCGCCAGGCCAGGATCATGGTGCGCGATCGCGGCCAGGGCATTCCGGACTATGCGAAGGACAAGGTGTTCGAGAAGTTCTATTCGCTCGCGCGGCCGCACAGCCGCAAGAAGAGCACCGGCCTCGGCCTCGCCTTCGTGAAGGAGATCGCGACGCTGCACCGCGGACGGATCGAACTCTCCAACGCGCCACGTGGCGGTGCACTCGCGACGCTCACGCTCCCGCTGCTCTCACATCACTGACTGATCAGTGCCAGATAGGCGTTGCGGGTGCCGGGACTCACGGCGTCGATCAACTGCTGATAGGAGGTCTTGTGCCGCGCCAGCATGCGTGCGGATGCCACCGTCTTCGACTTGCAGTACCAGTGGCAGGTGTGCTGCATCAGGAAAAGCTCGGCCGACATCGTGAAGGCCTTGTCCTTCGGCGTGCGGTGCGCATCGTTGCGCATCACGTCGGCGATGCCGCGTGCGTGAATGGCGAATGCCTTGCGCAGATCGAAGGTCGCAGCCGGAAAGAACTGCTGCACGTAAGGGATGGCGATGGGCAGCTTGCTCACGCGCGTCTCGCGTTCGTCGACGCTCGCGAATTCCGCCGCAAAGCTGTCGAACTGCCCCGACAGCTTCTCCTCCGTGCTGTCCAGGAGGCCCCAGATCTGCGCACGCCGCTCCGGATCGTCTTCACCGAGGCAACGCAGATAGCCTTCGGTGAGGTTTTCCATCAGCTTCTCGATCTGGTAGTGGCCCAGATGGCTGCCCAGCAACGCGATGCGACGACGCTGGTCGGCGGACTTGAGGATGGAGGCGCCGACGACGAGGAAGGCCGCCAGGATCAGAATTTCCATGACTGCGTAAAAAGAGAGGGATGTGGAGTGTAGATACCTCCGCAACCCCCTCGCCTTCACGCGCTACCTGAACAGATCGAGGATGCGATTGCGCTCCTCGGGCTGAGCGGGCGGACTCACCGGCACCCCCGCCAGCTCCTCCGCCGTTGGCGCCGGTGCCTGCGCCTGCGTATCGACGCCGAGGCTTGCGATGCCACGGCCCGGCGCGTAGTCGTCGAAGTACCACTCGCCCTCGACGTTGACCACGCCCGCCGGGGCGCGTGGCTCGCTCACCGGCACGCCCTGCAGCGCGGTCTGCATGAAGCCGACCCAGATCGGCAGACTCAGGCTGCCGCCCGTTTCTCCTCGAACGCCCAACTGGCGCGGCGTGTCGTAGCCGACCCAGGCGATGCCGACCATCGTGGGTTGGAAGCCGGCGAACCAGGTGTCGAAGGAATCATTGGTCGTGCCGGTCTTCCCGAAGAGGTCATTGCGCTTGAGTGCCTGGCGCGCCTTGGTCGCGGTACCGCCATTCACCACGCTCTGCAGCAGCGAGCCCATGACGAAGGCATTGCGCGCCGGGATCGCGCGCTTGTCTTCGTCGAGCACCGGCGGTTCGGTTTCGAGCAGGACCTTGCCGCGCAGGTCAGTGACACGCGTCACGAGGTAGGGGTTCACGCGATAGCCGCCGTTGGCGAACACCGAATACGCAGCGGCCATCTGCATCGGCGTGACGGAGCCAGCGCCCAGCCCCATCGGCAGATTGGCCGGATGCCTGTCGCGGTCGAAGCCGAAGCGCGTGATCCAATCCTGCGCGTAGTCCACGCCGATGGACTGGAGCACGCGGATCGTGACGAGGTTCTTCGACTCCTGCAGCGCACGACGCAGCGTGATAGGGCCTTCGTAGGTGCCCTCGAAATTCTTGGGCTCCCAGGCCTGTCCGCCGGAGCCCGCTTCAAAATACAGCGGCGCATCGTTGACGACGGTGCTCGGCGTGAATCCCTTTTCAAGCGCGGCGGAATAAATGAAAGGCTTGAAGCTGGAGCCCGGCTGGCGCCAAGCCTGCGTGACGTGGTTGAACTTGCTCTTGCCGTAGTCGAAGCCACCCACCATCGCCTTGATTGCGCCGGAGCGCGGATCCAGTGCGACGAATGCGCCTTCGACTTCGGGCAGCTGCGTGATCTCCCACCCGCCCTTCGCTGTCTTCGCGACGCGGATCACCGCACCACGGCGAATCTTGATGGCGGCAGGCGCCTTGGCCGCCAGACCCGACTGCGCGGGCCTCAAGCCGTCGCCCGTGATCTGCAGCATCTCCCCGTTCGCGCGAACGGCGTTGACCTCCTTGGCGCTCGCATCGAGCACCACGGCTGCGATCACGTCGCCGTTGTCCGGATGGTCGGACAGCGCGTCATCCACCGCATCGTCGAGGTCCTTGGGATCGTCGGGAAGATCTGCGAAGGCCTCGGGGCCGCGGTAGGCCTGACGCCGTTCGTAGTCCATGATGCCCCGGCGCAGCGACCGGTAGGCCGCAGCCTGGTCGGTGGCGACCAGCGACGTGTAGACGTTGAGGCCGCTCGTGTAGATGCTGTCGCCGTACTGCGCATGCATCATCTGCCGCACCATCTCGGCCGCGTGCTCGGCGTGCAGGCGGTTCGGGTCGGCCGCATCGCGCAGATGCAGTTCTTCCGCCTTGGCCTGTGTCGCCTGCTCGGCGGTAATGAAGCCGGTCTCCTGCATGCGATCGATCACGTAGAGCTGGCGCGCACGCGCCCGGCGCGGATTGTTCAGCGGGTTGTTCGTGCCGGGCGCCTTGGGCAGTCCCGCCAACATCGCGGCCTCGGCGACCGTCACGTCCTTCAGCGGCTTGCCGAAGTAGGTTTCGGCCGCAGCGGCGAAACCGTAGGCACGACTGCCCAGGTAGATCTGGTTCAGGTAGATCTCGAGGATCTGGTCCTTGGTCAGCTCGCGTTCCAATTGCATCGCCAGCAGGATCTCGTAGGTCTTGCGGCTCAGCGTGCGCTCCGAGCTCAGGTACACATTGCGCGCCACCTGCATCGTGATCGTCGAAGCGCCCTGCTGCCTGCCGCCCTTGAAGCTCGCGACCGCTGCACGCAGGAAGCCCTTGTAGTCCACGCCGCCGTGGTCATAGAAGCGCGCGTCCTCGACGGCGAGGACGGCATCCTTCATGACCTTGGGGATGTCCGCAAAGGGCGTGAGATTGCGGCGCTCTTCGCCGAATTCGCCGATCAGGTTGCCTTCGGCCGAGAAAACCCGCAGCGGCAGCTTGGGCCGGTAGTCGGAGAGCTCCGAGATATTGGGCAGCTTCGGGTAGATCAGGACCACTGCGATGCCCGCGGCAATCAACAGGACGAGCGCTCCGGCCGCAGCAATGGAGCCGCCCCAGACGGCGATGCGCCGAAGCCGGTTCGATCGGCCCGGCTGCGCCGGCCCGCTGGAAGGTGATGTTTTGGACATGGCAAGAAGTGTCGACGGAGGGGGAAAAGCTCGGAGAGCCCGTTGCGGAAGCGCAGATTGCTATCGAATGAATAGCGCGGTCGACCCGGAGTAGGAGCGCCCAGACAATTCTCAAGTTCCCCGTCGAAACTGCATAAGAAACGAAGTCTTCATACTGACCGATTGAGCTGAAGCCCGTATGAAGTCCCGCCCGCCGCCGACTTCACACAGACTTCACACAACGCCGCCAGCTTCAAACAGGCTTCCAACTGGCTTCTCGGCGGCCCACGACATTGGCTCCCGTGCACTGTTGCACGACACCCATCGAGGGACAAGGACCAACGTCATGGAAACCACCCTACCCCGCCCCGGCCGCTGGCTCTGGCTCGGCACATTCGGCCTCGCCGCCGCCTGCTTCGTCATGCTCGTCGCGCGCCCCGCGCAGGCCCAGGAAGCGCCGGGGCCGCGGTTGAAGACCGAAAGCCCGTATTTCTTCGTGAAAAGCGACGATCCCGAAGTCGACCGCCTGCCGCTCAAGGGCACGGAAGTCGACGTGAAGATCTCCGGGGTGATCGCCGATGTCACCGTCACGCAGACGTATCGCAACGAAGGGCAGAGGCCGATCGAGGCGAGGTACGTGTTCCCTGGCTCGACCAAGGCGGCGGTCAGCGGACTCAATGTGCGCCTTGCCGATCGCCTCATCACCGCGCAGATCCGCGAGAAGGCGCAGGCACGGATCGAGTACGACAACGCGAAGAAGGAAGGCAAGACCGCCGCGCTGCTCGAACAGCAACTGCCTAACGTGCTCCAGATGAACGTCGCCAACATCCTGCCGGGCGACGACGTCAAGGTCGAGCTGCGATACACCGAGCTGCTGGTGCCGCAGGGCGGCAACTACCAGTTCGTGTTTCCGACGGTGGTGGGCCCGCGCTACAACAGCCCGCAATCGGAAAACGCGCAAGCCCGCTGGGTCGCGCAGCCGACGCTTCGCGCTGACATTGCGGCGGGCACCACGTTCAAGCTCAAGGTCGCGCTCGACACACCGCTGGGCATCAAGGAAGTCCGCTCGCTGACGCACGAGATCGACGTCAACCGGCGCGACGGTGACGCGCATGCCGACATCACGCTCGTCCGCAGCGCAGGGCCCGCGGACAACCGCGACTTCGTGCTCGACTACCGGCTGGCCGGGGAACGCATCGAATCGGGCCTCATGCTCTACAAGGGCCAGGGCGAGAACGCGGAGAACTTCTTTCTCGCCATGGTCGAGCCGCCGAAGTCGGTGGCTGCCAGCACCATCACGCCGCGCGACTACATCTTCGTCGTCGACATCTCGGGCTCGATGCACGGCTTTCCGCTCGACACCGCCAAGGTCGTGCTGGAGCGCCTGATCGGCGGCCTGCGACCCAGCGACACATTCAACGTGCTGCTGTTTTCAGGCAGCAACCGCATGCTGTCGCCGCACTCGGTGCCCGCCACCCGCGCCAACATCGACCAGGCGCTCGCCACCATCCGCAACTACAACGGCGGCGGCAGCACCGAGTTGATTCCGGCACTGAAGCGCGCCTACGCCGAACCCAAGGCCGAGGAGATTTCGCGCACGATCGTGGTCGTGACCGACGGCTATGTCACCGTCGAGCGCGAAGCCTTCGAGCTGGTGCGCAAGAACCTTTCAAAGGCCAACGTCTTCGCCTTCGGCATCGGAACCTCGGTGAATCGGCACCTCATGGAAGGCATCGCGCGCGCCGGCATGGGCGAGCCCTTCATCATCACCGACCCCGTCCAGGCGCCAGAACAAGCCGCGCGCTTCCGCCGCATGATCGAGTCTCCGGTGCTCACCAGCGTCAAGGCCCGGTTTGAAGGGCTCGACGTCTACGACGTGGAACCCGCCGCGCTGCCCGACGTGCTCGGCGAACGTCCGGTGATCGTGTTCGGCAAGTGGCGTGGCGAGGCGAAGGGCCGCGTCGTGATCGAAGGCCGCAGCGCCAGCGGCCCGTACCGCCAGGACCTGAAGGTCGATCCCCGGACGCGCCAGGACGCCGCCGCGCTGCGCAGCCTCTGGGCCCGCCATCGCATCGCAAGCCTCAGCGACCAGGAAGCGCTGGAAGGCGGCGACGACTTCCGCCAGCGCATCACCGATCTCGGCCTGCGCTACAGCCTGCTCACGCAGTACACGAGCTTCATTGCGGTCGACCAGGTGGTGCGCAACGCCGCACCGCAAAACAGCGTCGGCATCGACCAGCCGTTGCCGCTGCCCAAGGGCGTCAGCGAGTTGGCAGTTGGTCAAGGCCTGGGCGCCGAAGTGCCGAGCACGCCGGAGCCCGAAATGCTCGGCGCGGTCGCGGTGGTGTTGTCGATGCTGGCGATGCTGCGCCGCCGCGCACGCCGCAACGACACGCGTCGACTCACCTCCTGAGGAGACAACGCCATGACCCTCGCCGCCCTCGCACACACCCACCCGCGCGTCATCGACTGGGGCATCCAGCTCGATCGCGCACCGGCCGCCGGCTGGCTGGCCTTGCAAGCCGCTGCGCTCGCACCGCATTGGATCTGGATGGTCCAGCGCCTGCGCGATGGCTCCGACGATCCGCTTGGGTTGCTCGCGCTCGTAGCGCTGGCCATCCTGACCTGGACATTGCGGCGCGAGCTGCGCCCTGCGCCCTGCCTCGGCTGGCTGGCGGTGGCCGCGTTCGGCACACTGGCTGCGACGCTTCTGCGCACAGGCGCAGGCCCGCTGCCTTCGCTTCCACCGCTGGCCGCCGGTCTCGTCGCGGTGCTTGCCCTGGCCAGCGGACTGCTTGCCTTCCTTCCGAAGCGCGTGGCCGCGCTGCCTGTCGCAGGGCTTGCAGTGCTCGCGTTGCCGCTGCTCTCTTCGCTTCAGTTCTACGCGGGCTACCCCTTGCGGGTGCTCATGGCTGAAGCCAGCCGCTGGTTGCTGGCGCCTGGCTTCAGCGTGGTGCGCGAAGGCAGCAGCCTGCTGGTCGACGGACAACTGGTGATCGTTGATGCACCCTGCTCCGGCGTGCAGATGGTCTGGCTCGGCTACTTCACGGCCTGTGTGGTGGCGCTATGGGCCGGACGCGACGACCGTGGCTTTCTCGCCCGGCTACCTGGCGTGGGCTTGCTGGTGCTGGCCGGCAACATCGTGCGCAACAGCGTGCTCGTGGCGCTCGAAGGTGCAGGCCATGCGCCGCCGCCCTGGTTGCACGACGCTTTCGGACTGATGCTTCTCGCGCTGGTCTGCGGCGGTATCGCTGGGGTGATGGCCGGGGTGATGGCCCGCATCCATTCCACACCCACAGGAGCTCGCCGTGTCGATCACGCTCTTTGAACGCTGGTTCGCCAATCGATTCGTCAACCGGATCGCCCACAAGTCAGCCTTCGCCCTCGTCATGCTGCTGTGTGTGGTCTGGTCCGCTGCCAACGTGCTGCACGCCCGGCCCGAGCCCGCCGCCAGCACCCCGTTCCAGGAATGGCCAGCCGACTGGGACGGCGAACCGCTCCGCCCCCTGGCGCTGGGCGACGTGGAGCAGCGTTTCGCGGCGCACTTTCCGGGAGCCATCGCGCGAATGACTGATGGTCAGCAGATCCTCGTCATGCGCCGGGTCGACAAGCCCACCCGCATGCTGCATCCGGCGGCCGACTGTTACCGGGCGCTGGGCTACGGCCTCGCGCAGGCACGCCTGGAGCGCGATATCCACGCCCGACTGTGGCGCTGTTTCGTCGCCGAGCGCGCCGACGGGCAGAAATTGCATGTCTGCGAGCGAATCGTCGATGCCGAAGGCCGCGCTTTCACCGACACTTCAGCCTGGTACTGGGCGGCAGCCAGCGGCCGGTCGAACGGGCCATGGCAAGCTGTGACCCTGGCGAGACCGATCGAGTGAGAGAGATTTGCTGAAAAAAGCACTGCTTTACCTTTTCTTCGCGACCCTGGCCCTGGTGTTGACGGTCGCGGTCGCCGCGTTCCTGATCGTGAGACTGGCACTGGCCCCCGGCCCCGACGAATGGTCCGCACGCGTCAAGGCCGGGCCGGTGTCATTCGATGTCGGCGTCCCGACGGCCATCCGGTTGGCAACTTCCTCGTGGTTCGCACCCTGGATCGCCGGACGCACCCTCGACACCAAGTTCGGCCCGCTCACATTCGGTTGGAACGAGCCCTCCGCCACGCTCGAGCTGAA
Source organism: Variovorax sp. 05L425 (assembly GCF_056397705.1). Taxonomy (NCBI): domain Bacteria; kingdom Pseudomonadati; phylum Pseudomonadota; class Betaproteobacteria; order Burkholderiales; family Comamonadaceae; genus Variovorax; species Variovorax sp. 05L425. Next base: position 66,801 of record NZ_JBFTNY010000018.1, read on the forward strand.
ATGCGCACCCTGCGCCGCCACGGTGCCCGCGCTCGGCAGTGCGCCCATCCGTTTCGAGCGCCTCAAGGCGAGTGTGCGGCGCGACGGCGGCACATTGGGCGGCAACCTCGAAGCCTCGCCTTCCGGTCCAACGCCCGCGGCCCCGGATGGCAAGGGCGACGACACGCTCCGTGCCCGATGGGACGGCCGCCTGACTCAGAAAACCCTGCACCTGAACATCAACGTGGCGGAAGCGCCCATTGCCAGCTGGTACGCAGTCCTTGCACCCGACCTCGCCGAACTGCGGCGGGCGCGCATCGGCGGCACGCTGGGCCTCCGCGCCCAGGTCACGCTGCCCGCCGGAACGTTCGCCATGCAGCCGCAGATTTCCCAATTCACCGTCGACGGCCTGGGCACCGAGGCGATCGCCAACGCACGCAGCAGTTGCGGTACACCAAGCCGGCTCACAAGCGAAAACTGGCTAGCCCGCGCCGTCATCGCCGCCGAAGACCAGCGCTTCTTTACTCATCCGGGCTACGACCTCACGGAACTCGCCGCCTCGCTGGAAGCCAATCAGAACGCCTCCAAGGTCGCGCGTGGCGGCAGCACGCTGACCCAGCAACTGGCCAAGTTCCTGGTGACCGGCGGCCAGCAGAACGCCGACCGCAAGCTGCGCGAGTTGCTCTACGCGGTCGAAATGGAACAGACGCTGGGCAAGGCGCGCATCCTCCAGCTCTACCTCGACAACGCCCCCTGGGGCGCCCAGATCTGTGGCGCAGAGACCGCTGCACGCACCTATTTCAAGCGCTCCGCGCGCAACCTCGAACCCGCGCAGGCCGTCTGGCTGGCCGCCATGCTGAACAACCCGGCGGCGGCGGTGCGCAAATGGCAGCAGGACGGCAACATCAACGTCGACCGCGCCAAGTGGGTGGCCGACGGCGTGCGAGGCATCACCAAATCGCAGCGTGACGCGCTCTTGCGCAACGTAGCCGGAGCCCGCTTCGCACCACCTTGACGCGCGCTGCGCCGCGCACCAGCACGGCGCATCGCCGACCGGCTGGAAGGCTTCTTCGCTGGCACATGTCTTGCGATGGCATCCGCAATGGATGCTGTCACCGCCCCTCCGCCCTCAGCCGTTGAGATCGTCGCGCTGACCAAGCGCTACGCCGCCGGTGCGCCACCCGCCGTCGACCAGATCGACCTGCGCATCGCCAGCGGCAGCTACTGCTGCCTGCTCGGCCCCTCTGGGTGCGGCAAGAGCACGACGCTGCGGATGGTCGCGGGTCATGAGTCGGTGTCAGGCGGCGATATCCTGCTCGACAACCGCAACATCACCAACCTGCCCGCCGCCGCGCGCGGCACGGCAATGATGTTCCAGAGCTTCGCGCTCTTTCCCCACCTCTCCGCGCTCGACAACGTCGCGTTCAGCCTCAAGATGAAGGGCGTCTCGAAGAGCGAGCGCCACAAGCGGGCAAAGAACCTGCTGGAACGCGTCGCGATGGGACACCTGGCCGAACGCAAGCCGGCCGAACTCTCCGGCGGCCAGCAGCAGCGCGTGGCGCTGGCGCGGGCCCTGATCACCGAGCCGCGCGTGCTGTTGCTCGACGAGCCGCTGTCGGCGCTGGACCCTTTCCTGCGCATCCAGATGCGCGCCGAACTGCGCCGCTGGCAAAAGGAACTGGGCCTCACCTTCATCCACGTCACGCACTCCCAAGAGGAGGCGATGGCCCTGGCCGACACGATGGTGGTGATGAATCACGGATTGATCGAGCAGGTGGGTCCGCCGCATCAGGTCTACAACCATCCGTCCAGCGAATTCGTCGCGCGCTTCATGGGAGGCCACAACGTCTTCGCCCTGCACGGTGGGTTGATCGCGGTGCGCAACGATCACATGCGGATGGCGCCGGAGACTGGCGCGATCGGGGAAGTCGGCCTGCCGGCGCATGTGACCGATGTGGAATACCAAGGGACCTATGTGCTGCTCGGATTGCGGCTCACAGGTGTGCGGCCGGCGCAGAGCAGCGTCTCGGTGCTGCTGTCCGAACAGGCCTTCGTCGCCCGCACCTACGAGGTCGGCGAGAGCGTGCGCCTCAGTTGGTCCGAGGCCGATGCACGTCCGCTGGGCCCCGGTGCCGCGCGACCCGGCAAGCGCAACGACGGCACACCGATGCCCCGGCACGAACCGCTGGCCGCCCTCGCCGCGATGGCGGCCTGACAAGCCGCACGCGTGCCGCGTCGCCCCCTTCCCTTTCCTCACCACCGCCTCTTCGGAGACCCACCATGTCCAGAAAAATCGAAACACCCTCCACCGGCGTGCAGCGCCGCACGCTGCTGCAAGGCACCGCGGGCATTCTCGCGACCGGAATCTTTCCGGCCATCCATGCGCAGGAAAAGATCGTGCTGCGCTACCTCGGCACCGCGGTCAACCAGGACAAGGCGATCGCCGAGAAGTTCAAGGCCGACACCGGCATCGAGATCCAGTACGTGGCCGTCACCACCGACGACGTCACCAAGCGCGCCGTGACCGCGCCGAACAGCTTCGACCTGCTCGACACCGAGTACTTCTCGCTCAAGAAGATCGTGCCCACGGGCAACCTGAAGGGCATCGACACCAAGCGCGTGAAGAATGCCGACAAGATCACCACGCTGTTCACCAAGGGCGAAGTCGCCGGCAAGAAGGTCGGCAGCCAGGGGACGGCGCCGATCAAGGTGATCTACCTCGAAGGCGAGAAGAGCAAGGCTTTCGCGACGTCGCCGACGCAGTTCATGTCGCTGATCCCGACCACCTACAACGCCGACACGCTCGGCATCCGGCCCGACCTGATCAAGCGGCCGATCGGCTCGTGGGCCGAACTGCTCAATCCCGAGTTCAAGGGCAAGGCCGCGATCCTCAACATTCCGTCGATCGGCATCATGGACGCGGCGATGGTGGTGGAGTCCAAGGGCCTCCACAAGTACGCCGACAAGGGCAACATGACCAAGGCCGAGATCGACCTCACGATCAAGACGCTGATCGAAGCCAAGAAGGCGGGTCAGTTCCGTGCGCTGTGGAAGGACTTCAACGAGTCGGTCAACCTCATGTCCTCGGGCGAAGTCGTGATCCAGTCGATGTGGTCGCCTGCGGTCACGGCCGTGCGCAGCAAGGGCATCGACTGCACCTTCCAGCCGCTCAAGGAAGGCTATCGCGCCTGGGCTTCGGGCTTCGGCCTGCCGGCCACGCTCTCAGGCAAGAAGCTCGACGGCGCCTATGAATTCATCAACTGGTTCCTGGACGGCTGGGCCGGTGCCTACCTCAATCGTCAGGGCTACTACAGCGCCGTGCTCGAAACCGCCAAGGCCAAGATGGAGCCCTACGAATGGGCTTACTGGATGGAAGGCAAGCCCGCCACGCAGGACATCAAGAGCCCGCAAGGCGACGTCATCGCCAAGGCTGGCTCGTTGCGCGACGGCGGCAGCTACGAGGAACGCATGGGCGCCATCGCATGCTGGAACGCAGTGATGGACGAAAACGAGTACATGGTCCGCAAGTGGAACGAGTTCGTAGCGGCGTGAAGCTCGCCCCCCAGGTTGGCTCACTGCGTGTAGCCGCCCACCCCCCTGCCGGGGGGCAACACCAGCGGCCCGGCAAAGCCGGTTCTGCGGTGTTTCCCGAACGGGCATTGCTGCGCTTGCGATGAGTGCGCAGATTGCCAGTGTTCACGACAGCGCGACGCCCGAACGGGCTGTCAAGGCCTGGTGGCAGGCTGCGCCGTTCGCGCTGGTGTTCCTGTTGTTCTTCCTGATTCCGCTGGCGCTGATCGCGATGGTCAGCCTGTGGAGTTTCAACGAGTACGAACTCATCCCCGCGCTGTCGCCGCGCAACTACCTGAGCATCTTCGAAGGGTGCTCGCATCTCACCGACAACGGCGACCTCTGCGTCACGCTGTCGACCTATCTCAGCACGCTCAAGTTCTGCGTCCTCGTCTGGGCCATCACGCTGCTGATCGGCTTCGCCGTTGCGTACTTCCTGGCCTTCCACGTGCGTTCGCCGGGGATGCAGACGCTGCTCTTCGTGCTGTGCACAGTGCCGTTCTGGACTTCCAACGTGATCCGCATGATCTCGTGGGTGCCGCTGCTGGGCCGCAACGGACTGGTGAACCAGGGCCTGATGGGGCTGGGATTGATCGACTCGCCCATCGAGTGGCTGCTGTTCTCCGACTTCTCGGTGGTGCTCGCCTTCGTGCATCTGTACACGATGTTCATGATCGTGCCGATCTTCAATTCGATGATGCGCATCGACCGCTCGCTGCTCGAAGCCGCGAGCGACTCCGGCGCATCGGGCTGGCAGACGCTGTGGAACGTGATCGTGCCGCTCTCGCGCACCGGCATCCTCATCGGCTCGATCTTCGTCATCACGATCGTGATGGGTGACTTCGTGACCATCGGCGTGATGGGCGGCCAGCAGATCGCCTCGGTCGGCAAGATCATCCAGGTGCAGACCTCCTACCTGCAGTTCCCGCTGGCGGCGGCGAACGCGATGATCCTGCTGGCCGTGGTGCTGATGATCATCTGGGGCCTCACGCGCCTCGTCGACATCCGCAAAGAGCTATGAGCAACCGCATCGGCGAACAACGCGCGGCGGGCTTCTGGCCACTGGCCTTCGTCTTCGCGCTCTTCGTGCTCTTTCTCTACGGGCCGATGATCACGATCTTCGTGCTGAGCTTCCAGGGCCCGGAAGGCGGCCTCACCTTTCCGTTGCGCGGCGTCTCGCTGCACTGGTTCCACAAGCTGGCCGAAGGGCTCGGCACGGTGGAAATCGCCGCTGCATTCCGGCGCTCGCTGATGCTGGGCACGGTCGTGATGCTGTTCACCGTGGTGCTGTCCGTGCTGGCGGGCCTGGCGTTCCGCAAGAAGCTCAAGGGCGGCAACGCGCTCTTCTTCGTGACGGTGGCGAGCCTGATCATGCCGTCGATCATCGTGTCGCTCGGCATCGGGCTGCAGTTCCGCCTGCTCGACACAGGCATCAAGGGCGTGCTCACCGCGCTGGATGCGACCAGCACGCTCGAAAATTACGGCACCGCGCTGGGACTTCTCACTTCGGCGCTCGGCGCGCACCTGACATGGACGCTTCCTTTCGGCCTGCTGATCATGTTCGCCGTCTTCAACCGCTTCAATCCGGCGTATGAAGAAGCCGCCCGCGATCTGGGCGCGACACCATGGCAGACCTTCTGCCACGTCGTGCTGCCGCTGATCGGGCCGTCCGTGGTCGGCATCGGCATGTTCGGCTTCACGCTCAGCTGGGACGAGATCGCGCGCACCTCGCAGGCCATCGGCGACGTCAATACCCTGCCGCTCGAACTCCAAGGCCTCACATCGACCGTGACGACACCGTCCATCTACGCGCTCGGCACGGTGACCACCGTCGTCTCATTCGCCGTGATGGGGATCGCGCTCGGTACCGCGGCACTGCTGCGCAGGCGGGCCACGCGTCGTCGCTGATGGCCCGCCTGCTCGTCATCAACCCCAACACTTCGGCTTCGGTCAGCCAGTTGCTGGAACGCCATCTGCGTGCAAAGGCCGGCCCCGCGCTGGACATTCATACGGTCACCGCCCGCTTCGGCGCGCCTTACATCGCCAGCGAAGCCAGCTACGCAGTGGCGCAACACGCGACGCTCGACGCATGGGCCGTCGCGCATGCGCACGGCCAGCGGCCCGACGCGGTGCTGATCGGTTGCTTCGGCGACCCCGGCCTGTTCGCTATGCGCGATGGCGCGGGCTTGCCGGTCAGCGGCCTCGCGGAAGCCGCGTTTCAGTTCGCAAAGAGGTATGGCCGATTCGCCGTCGTCACCGGGGGCGAGCCGTGGCGGCCGATGCTCGAACGGCTGGCCTGGTCGCTTGGGTTTTCGACATCGCTCGCGGGCATCCATACAGTCGCACCGACCGGCGCGCAACTCGCCGCCGACCCGGCTGGTGCCCACGCCCTGCTCGCCGAAGCGTGCCGCGAGGCGATCGTGCGCTTCGACGCGCAGGCGGTCATCCTCGGCGGCGCAAGCCTGGCCGGCATGGCAGCCGAAATCGCCGCCGCGGTGCCGGTGCCGCTCGTCGACAGCGTAGATGCCGGCGCGGAATGGGCGCTGTCTACAACGCAAGCGCCAGCCACCTCGCGCGTGACGGCAAAGGGCTTCGGTATCGCCTGGCAAAGCGTGTCCTGGGAACTTGAAGCGCTCGGTTGAGGCGTCCCCACCCCTAGCGCGGTCGTCCCGACCGTGCCACCATCTTTCGATGACCACCCCACACCATGCCCACAACGCGCACGCGGTCGAACCGGTTGCGCTCGCCCAACCCCGTGGCGTCGACCAGATCGTCGCGGGCGTTTCCACCAGCGACGGCGACGGCGTCAAGCTCACGCGGGTGCTGCACCAGCCCCTGCAGCAGCGTCTCGACCCCTACCTGATGCTCGATGCCTTCGGCAGTGACAACCCCGGCGACTACATCGGCGGTTTTCCGAGCCACCCGCATCGAGGCTTCGAAACAGTGACCTACATGATCTCCGGGCGCATGCGCCACCGCGACAGCCACGGCCATGAAGGGCTGCTGTCGAACGGCGGCGTGCAATGGATGACGGCCGGCCGCGGCCTGGTGCACAGCGAGCTGCCCGAGCAGGAAGAAGGTCTCATGGAAGGCTTTCAGCTCTGGCTGAACCTGCCGGCCAAGGACAAGATGCGCGAGCCCTGGTATCGCGACATTCAAAGTGAAGAGATACCCGAATTCACCACGCCGGCCGGTGTTCACGTGCGTGTCATCGCCGGCGAAAGCCACGGCGTCGCGGGCGCGATGCAGCGCGAACATACCGAGCCGCTCTACCTCGACATCACGCTGCCGCCCGGCTCCGAGTTCGCGCAGCCGCTGCCGGAGAAGTACAACGCGCTGGTCTACGTGTTCCGCGAATCGATCTACATCGGAAGCAGCGAGGTCCCCACAAAGCGAATGGTGATCCTCGCGAACGAACCGGGCAGCGACGGCGTGGCGCTGCGTGCGCCGGCGTCCAATCACAGTCCGGCCCGTGTGCTGCTGATTGCCGGCAATCCGCTGCATGAGCCGATCGCCCAATACGGCCCCTTCGTCATGAACACGAGAGAACAGGTGACGCAGGCCGTGCACGACTTCCAGAACGGCAAGTTCGCCTGAGTGGCTCGCCCTCGTTCACCTATCTTTACGCAGGCTAACTCGGCCCTCACGGTCGGGAAACATGGGATCGCCACACTTGCCTTCACCTGCTGCCCATCGGCGGCGGGCTTCTTCGAAAGGAAGCACTCTCATGATCTCGTCTCGCAAAAGCCTTCTCTGTGCCGGTCTGCTGGCTGCCACCCTCGCTTCGACGGGTGCCTTCGCGCAAGCCCCGGCGGCACCTGCTTCGCCACCCGCCCAAGCCCAGTCCGGCGCCAATCCGTCGCACGCACGGCCTGACCGCGCGCAGCGCTTCGAGCAGATGCAGCAGCGCCGTGCTCAGCATCTCGCAGCCCTGAAGGAAAAGCTCAAGCTCACCCCGGCGCAGGAAGGCGCGTGGAGCACGTTCTCGGCCGCACAGCAGCCGCCGGCGCGCCCCGCCGGCCAACCCCGCATGGATCGCGAGGAGTTCACCAAGCTGACCACGCCGCAACGCCTGGACCTGATGCAATCGCGTCAGGCGGAACGCACCGCCATGTTTGCCAAGCGCGCCGACGCCACGCGCAGCTTCTACGCCGGGCTGACCCCGGATCAGCAGAAGACCTTCGACGCGGAGGCGATGCGACGCTTCGGTCCCGGCGATCGCGGCGAGCATGGTGAACACGGCGGCCGCCACCACCCGGCTGCGCCAGCCAAGAGCTGATCGCCTCGCCTCCATCAATAAGCCCACGACGTGCAAGCGTCGCGGGCTTATTGCATGGCGCTATGCCCATCGCTGTAGGAACAGGCCCATGTTCCTCGCGGTCTGGCGAAGAACGTCGCGCGTTCCTACACTTGGCGGACGTTGGTCAGCTTACAAACTTCATCTGTGAAGCCCTCGTCCCATACGGCGGCCGTGATGCCCCTGCCGACTTCGCTCAAAGTCATGACGGTGAACACCCACAAGGGCTTCACGGCGCTGAACCGCAAGTTCATCCTCCCCGAACTCAGGGACGCGGTGCGCACGGTGGGTGCGGACGTCGTCTTCTTGCAGGAGGTGCTCGGCACGCATTCGCGTCATTCACGCAAGATCGACAACTGGCCCGAGGCCCCGCATTACGAATTCCTGGCCGACACGATGTGGCCCCAGTTCGCCTATGGCCGCAACGCCGTGTACCCGAAAGGACACCATGGCAACGCGGTGCTGTCGAAGTTCCCGATCGTCCATCACCGAAACCACGACGTATCGATCACCGGCCCCGAGAAGCGCGGGTTGCTGCATTGCGTGTTGCGGCTGCCGGCAAGGCCGGTCGACGTGCATGTGATCTGCACGCATCTGGGCCTGGCCGAGAGCCATCGGCAGGAACAACTCGAACTGCTCTGCCATATCGTGCGTGACGAGGTGCCGGCCGACGCGCCCTTGATCGTGGCCGGCGATTTCAACGACTGGCGCGGCAAGGCCCATCGCATTCTCGAAGCGGGCGCTTCATTGCGGGAGGTGTTCGTCCTCGCGCACGGCAGCGCGGCCAGGACCTTTCCGGCACGGTTTCCGGTACTGCCGCTCGACCGCATCTACGTGCGCAACGCGGCCGTGCACGCTCCCATCGTGCTGCCGCGAAGGCCCTGGTCGCACCTGTCGGACCATGCGCCGCTCGTCGCGGAGATCGAGCTATGAGCGCCGCGCCGGGCCGCCCCAAGCAAGCTCGCACCGCAGTGCGCAGCACGGAGGTTAGCTTATGAGCGCAGCCGGTGGTCAGCGCTGGATCGGGGGCAACCGCGTCGAGTTGCTGGAAAACGGTGAGACGTTTTTCCCGCGCGTGTTCGAGGCCATCCGCAGTGCACGGCGCGAAGTCATCGTCGAGACCTTCATCCTGTTCGAGGACAAGGTCGGCAAGGCGCTCCATGCCGTCATGCGAGCGGCGGCGCAAAGGGGCGTGAAGGTCGACCTGATGATCGACGGCTTCGGTTCCCCGGACCTGTCGCCCGAATTCATCGAGGGCCTGACGTCCGCAGGCGTGAAGCTGCGCGTCTTCGATCCCGGCACGCGCCTGTTCGGACAACGCCTCAATGTCTTCCGCCGGATGCACCGGAAGATCGTGGTCGTCGACGGATCGACGGCTTTCGTCGGTGGCATCAATTTCGCCGCCGATCATCTGCTCGACTTCGGCCCGAAAGCAAAGCAGGACTACGCAGTGGCGCTCAAGGGGCCGATCGTCGCGGAGATCCATCGCTTCGTGCTCCACGCCATTGCGGTCGGCGGCAAGGGATCTGGATGGTTCAGGCGCCGGCTGAGCGCCTCCAGTCATGTTGCCGACGAGGCGCAAGGCGAAGCCGAAGTCCAGTTCGTGACGCGCGACAATCGCCGGCACACCGACGACATTGAACGCCACTACCGGGCTGCCATCCGGAGTGCGCGGCAACGTATCTTGATTGCCAACGCGTATTTCTTCCCCGGCTACACCTTGATCAAGGAAATGCGACGCGCGGCCCGGCGCGGTGTCGATGTGCGCCTGATCCTGCAAGGCAATCCCGACATGCCGATCGTCAAGACGGCGGCCAGCATGCTCTACCACCATCTCCTGCACGCCGGCGTACGCATCTACGAATACTGCGAGCGGCCGTTGCATGGCAAGGTCGCTCTGGCGGACGATCAATGGAGCACCGTCGGGTCGAGCAACCTCGACCCGCTCAGCCTGTCGCTCAATCTCGAGGCGAACGTGATCGTGCGGGACAAGGCCTTTAACCAGATCCTGTGGGATCGACTCGATGCGCTCATGCAGCACAACTGCAACCAGATCCAGGCCGCAGACCTCACTGACTGGAGCGCTTGGCGACTGGTGCGCAGCTTCTTCATCTTCCACCTGTTGCGCTGGTATCCGGCGTGGGCCGGGTGGCTGCCACGCCATGCACCGAGGCTGAAGCCGCTCGAAGGACCCCGCCCGGGCGGCTCCGGCGCGACCCGGACGGACGCGGCGTGATGGCCAACACTCCGGCAACGGGCGTCGTCGCGCCGTCACGCGCCGCTGCGTCGGACGGTTGGCACCGCGCGAAGCGCATCGCCGCATGGGTGTTCTTCGCACTGGTCGTCTTCCTGGTCGTGCGACAGGCCCGCACCATCGACTGGCGCAATGTACTGGCATCGGTGCGGGAGATCCCGCTGCCTATGCTGCTCGCGGCTGCCGGCCTCGCCGCCTGCAGCCACGCGCTCTACAGCACCTACGACCTGCTCGGCCGCCGAATGACGGGCCACCGGCTCCGCACCGGGCCGGTGATGAGCGTCACCTTCATCAGCTACGCATTCAACCTGAACCTCGGCGCGCTGGTGGGCGGCGTCGCCTTCAGGTATCGCCTTTATTCACGGCTCGGGTTGGACAGCAACACGATCACGCGCGTGCTTGGCTTCAGCATGCTGACCAACTGGTTCGGCTATGTCGTGGTCGCCGGCGCGGCCTTCTGCTTCTGGCCGATGTCCCTGCCCCCGGACTGGAAGATCGGCGACGAGGGCCTGCGCATCCTCGGCGCAGTGCTGATACTCGCCGGGCTGGCCTACCTGACGCTGTGCGCCATCGCCCGCGAGCACACCTGGCGCGTGCGCGGTCACGAGCTCGACACGCCGCCGCTGCGCATCGCGCTGCTTCAGCTGGTCATTTCCTGCGCGAACTGGTCGCTGATGGGCGGGGTGATCTGGTTCCTGCTCGAGCAACGATTGCCTTACCCGACAGTGCTTGCGGTGTTCCTCGTCGCCGCGGTGGCGGGCGTCATCACGCATGTCCCCGGCGGGTTGGGCGTGCTGGAAGCCGTCTTCCTCGCGCTGTTGTCGCACCGGCTCTCGCAGGACCAGCTGCTCGGTTCACTGCTCGCGTATCGCGCGCTCTACTACCTCCTGCCGCTGATCGTGGCCTGCGTGGTCTATCTCGTGACGGAAGTGCACGCCAGGCGCCTGCGTCGGCCATCGCCAGCGCCTCTGTCCTGACAACCCTGCGTCAGCGAAGCCAGCGCATCCTTCGCTGATTTACGGCTTATCGCCTACAGGAAGGCCATGAAGCGAGACCTAACTTGAGGGCATGTCGCTTCATTCCGTCACCCTTGCGAGCCAGACCGACCTGAACGGGTTCCGGCGCGAAGCCCGGGCCCTGCTCGCGGCGCTTGTTTCGCCGGAGGAGGTGCAATGGCATGCGCCGCCGGGGATCGCCACCGTCCTTTCGCAAGGAGCAGGAAATGCCGTGAATGGGCATCTTGCCGACAGGCCGCACGGCGGGATCAATCTCTTTCTGCCACGTTCATTCATGTCGTTGTGCGACATCGTCATCCTCAACAACGACCCGGATCGCTTCGGCCTCCTCTATCGGCTGCTGTGGCGACTCGTCCACGAGCCCGGCTTGCGCCGCACCCCGCTGGACGGCGACCGCGTGCGTGCGGTTCACATGGCCCAGGCGGTGCGTCGCGACATCCAGAGGATGAAGGCGCTCGTCCGCTTCAAACCCGTCGAAGAAGGGATCGCCGGGGAGTCGTTGCACATCGCGTGGTACGAACCCGACCATTACATCGTCGAGGGGATCGCGCCGTTCTTCGCTCGTCGATTTGCGCAGGTCCGCTGGGCGATCCTCACGCCGGCATGCAGCGTTCGATGGAATTGCGAAACGCTGGAATTCAGACCGGGCATTCGGCAGTCGATCCCACGCGAAGCCAGCGACGGCCAGTGGCTCATGCACTACCGCGAGGCTTTCGATACTGCGCGAACCAGCGTCGCGCCCGAGACGGCGAATCGCAGCGACACTCGACGGTCGTCGAACTCACGAGTAGGACTCCATCCTTAATCGATGTTGCAATGCAGCAATTTTGGCGGCGAAAGTCTATAGTGCTCTGACACCCAGCACACAACGTTCCATGACGCACGACATCTCTTCCCCCCGCTTTTTCAATCCGCTCATGCTGTGGGCCGACGTCGCCGTCAAGACCAACGAGATGCTCCTGTCGTCCGGCTCGGTCATCCAGATGCGTACCGAGCGCATCGCCCGCGCCGGGCTCACGCCGAGCGATGACGATCTCGCCGAATTTCAGCTCATGGGCCACGAGAAACTGGCCGCGGCGAGCGAGGCAGGTGCCGCGATGGCGAACCAGATTCACACAACGCAATTCGCTCTCATCAATCGGGCGGTCCGCCATTGGCTGGGCAGCGGCGTGGCGCTCTTCTCGTTGTCCACCAGCGTCACCGCCGCACAGGCCTTGAGGCACGCCGAAGCACTCGGAACCGCCGCCGCACGATCGGCCGCAGTAGTCACTCAGTTCACCAGCGCCGGCGCCCGCATCGTGCAGCGTGGGCTCAAGCCGATCCACGCCAAGGCGACGTCGAATGCGCGCCGGCTTGCCGGCGAACAGGCTGCGTGAACCTCAGCGCGCCGCGATCAGCCGCAGCAACGTAATCTCCGAAGGCGCACCGAAACGCTTGGGCGGCCCCCAATAGCCGGTGCCGCGGCTTGTGTAGACCCACATCTCGTGCAACTTGTGCAGGCCCGCCGTGAAGGGCTGCTGCAGCGGGACGAACAGATTCCACGGAAAGAACTGTCCGCCGTGCGTATGGCCCGAAAGCTGAAGGTGGTAGCCCGCCTCGGCGGCGGCTGGCGCGCTGCGCGGCTGGTGCGCAAGCAGCACACGCGTGTGAACCAGCGGAGGCGCGTCGAGCAATGCGCGCTGCGGATCGCTCGCATGCTCGGCATCGAAATGCACCGCGGTGTAGTCCGTCACCCCAGCCACCAATAGCGCGCTCTCGAGCACTTCCTCGTCGGTCTGCGCGCCCTTCACGTTGCGCGTCTGCAGGACGACATGTTCGTTCAGCAACACGCGAAGCCCCAGCCGACGCAGTTCGTCGACCCACGCATGAACGCCGGCGTAGTACTCATGGTTTCCGGTCACCACGAAAGTGCCGTGCTTGGCGCGCAAACCCTGGAGTGGCGCAATGTGATCACGCAATTCCGGCACCGTGCCGTCGACCAGGTCGCCGGTGATCGCGACCATGTCGGCACTCAAGCCGTTGACGGCATCGACGATGCGCTGGATATAGCCGCGCTTGATGGTCGGCCCCACATGGATGTCGCTGAGCTGCGCAATCGTGAATCCGTCCAGCGCGGACGGCAGGTCTCGGATCGGCACGTCGACGCGCACCACATTGGCCGTGCGCCGCGCATTGAGAAAGCCAATCAGCGAAGTCCCCGTGGCCAACAGCGGGACCGTGACGGCGCTCAGGTCCTGCCATCGCGACCAATCGATCGTCCAGCCAAGCGCCAGCGTCGTGAGCCAAGTCAGCAGCAAGCCGGCATCGCGCACCATCGTGAGCACGAACATGGATGAAAACCACCCCATGCTCAGTAGCCCGATCCATTTCCAGCCGTCGGCGAACTGCCGGCGTTCGGAACGCATGCCGACGAACGGAAGCGGCATGGTTGCCGCGGACACGACCAGCGCCGCCAGCAGCAATGACCAGCCGGCCCCATGGCCGGCGAGCGAAGGCAGCAGCCGCACGCCGATGTAGACGTGCAGCAGCGTAATGAGAAGGATCAGGGGTCGAAGCGGCATCGGAGCCTGGCAGGACGGGCAAAACCCGGACCCCACATGTGCGAGCAGGAAGCCCCACATTCAAGGTGCATGCCACCCTGCCGGCGCATATTTAATCTCAGGTCCGACAACCGTGCGCGCGACCGAGAACGCGCGCCTGAAACCGCGAACGTCAGGAGTGCGCGGCGATGCTCGTACCGGCCGGCCACACGAACACCGTGCGTGTCGGGCTGCCCGGCAGGATTTCCACCTGCTGTTTCAGCGTCTGGCCTCCGAGCGTGGCTTCGACTTCGTATCGGCCCGGATCAAGCCGCGCGACCAAGAACGGGCCATCGGACACGACGCGGCTCAATACCGTCTCGCCGGACGCATTTCGCACCGTCACCTCGACCTCGGCGGCGAAATCCGCCCGTTTCGCGTCCTTGATGGCGAATTCGAAGGTAGCCGGCCATCGGGGCGCAACGGTTTCCATCAACTCGGCCTCGTCACTGCTCACGCCGCCGCTCATGTACTCGACGCCGTTCATCATGTGGATCGGGGGGTTGTAGACCGCGTGTGCCGCCAGTGCACCGAAAAATGACACGCCGCCGATGGCCAGGCTGGCCACGGGATTCCAGAAACGCTTGGTTCTCATCGCGATGCCCTTCTTGTTGCCGTAATGAGTGTGAAGCGAACTTCACGCCAACACTATCTGCAAGAAGACTTAGGAGAACCTGATTGCGGTCGCAGTTTCGCGCGACCCCCGGCCATCAGAAGCCGAGTCAGTCGCCTGTGCTGGCGGAAGCCTGGTGTTCAGGCCGCGGCAAGCCCATCGCCGACGCGAAATCAACGTTCGATGGCCACATGAATACCGCCTTCGACCCGACGCCGTTGAAGACCACCAGCGGCTGGGAGAGCGTCACCCCGCCCATTGTCGCCTCGACATCGTAGGCACCCGGATTGAGGCGGGCCAGCATGAAGGGCGAACCGGTGGAAGCCTGCATCACCTCCCTGCCGGAATACCGTTCACGCACCACGACGTTCACGTCGGACGGAAACCGAACGCCTGAACCGGATCGCGTGATGCCGAACTCGAGCGTGGCTGCCCAGCGGGGCGACACAGTCTTCATGAATGCCGCTTCATCGCCGCTTCTGCCGCCGCACATGTATTCGATGCCCTGCGCCACCTTGATGGGCGGATTCGTCAGCGCCTGCGCCGACGTGAATGCACCAAAGACGACGACGGCCGCCAAGGGCCGGCAAAATCGGGTCGGGATCATTTGCTCTGCTGTCCTCTTGCTCAAAATGGCGTGAAATCCGCCGGAGATTTTGCTTAGCAAGAGTCGGGCTAGGAATAGCGTTTACGCGCATTCCCGAACAGAGCAGCGGTCAGGGGGCCGAAAAAGTCATAAAGCACCGTCGCTTTTGCTTTTGGAGCATCGGCGCCCCGCAACAACCATCAAACGTCGATATTCGCGGCTCGCAACGCGTTCTGCTCGATGAATTCGCGACGCGGCTCGACCTCGTCACCCATCAGCATCGTGAACACGCGGTCGGCCTCGATCGCATCGTCGATCTGCACGCGCAGAAGGCGCCGCACGCTGGGGTCCATCGTCGTTTCCCACAACTGCTCGGGATTCATTTCGCCCAGGCCCTTGTAGCGCTGGCGTGAGGTCGCGTTCTCTGCCTGGCCGATGAGCCAACGCATCGCTTCGCGGAAATCGCCGACCTTTTCTTCCTTGGCCCTCTCGCCTTCGCCACGCTTGACGAGTGCGCCCTCGCCCAGGAGATCACGGAAGGTCTTGGCCGCCTCGGCCAGCGCGGCATAGTCGGCGCCATGGACGAAGTCCTGAGTAAGCACGCTGCTCTTGATGTTGCCGTGATGGCGGCGGCTGACGCGCAGCAACGGCTTGTCGGTGCGCGCATCGAACTCGCTCGAAACGTCCGCCGGCGCGCCGGTGGTGTTCAATTCGCGCAGCTTGTTCTGCAGTGCGACAGCCGAGGCTTCTGCGCTGGCCGTGGTGTCGAGATCGAGTGAAACGCCATCGGCGATCGCGCGCAGCGCCTCCGCGTCGAGGAACACACCCAGGCGCGCGATCACCGCTTCGGCCAACTGGTGCTTCCGCGCCAGTTCGGCCAGCGTATCACCGCTGAGCGTGGTCGGATTGGCACCGCCGGTCGTGACGCTAGCATCCTTCAACGCGACCTTCAGCAGGAACGCATCGAGGGCCGGACCATCCTTCAGATACTGCTCCTCTTTGCCGACCTTGACCTTGTAGAGCGGCGGCTGCGCGATGTAGATGTGCCCGCGTTCCACCAGTTCCGGCATCTGCCGATAGAAGAAGGTCAGCAGCAAGGTGCGGATGTGCGCACCGTCCACGTCGGCATCGGTCATGATGATGATGCGGTGGTAGCGCAGCTTGGCAACGTTGAAGTCGTCAGCACCACCGCCTGAAGTCGTCGCGCCCGCGCGGCCGATGCCGGTGCCGAGCGCGGTGATCATGGTCAGGATTTCGTTGCTGGTGAGCAGCTTTTCGTAGCGCGCCTTCTCAACGTTCAGGATCTTGCCGCGCAGCGGCAGGATGGCCTGAAACTTACGGTCACGTCCTTGCTTGGCCGATCCACCGGCGGAGTCACCCTCCACCAAGTAAACCTCGCACAGCGCCGGGTCCTTCTCCTGGCAATCGGCCAGCTTGCCGGGTAGGCCCATGCCATCGAGAACACCCTTGCGGCGCGTCATTTCACGCGCCTTGCGTGCCGCTTCGCGCGCGCGCGCTGCCTCGACGATCTTGCCGCAGATGATCTTCGCGTCGTTGGGCCGCTCTTGCAGGTAGTCGGTCAGCAGACGGCCGACGATGTCTTCGACCGGCGCGCGCACTTCGCTCGACACCAGCTTGTCCTTTGTCTGGCTGGAAAACTTGGGCTCCGGCACCTTCACGCTCATCACGCAGCAAAGGCCTTCGCGCATGTCGTCGCCGGTCACTTCGACCTTGGCCTTCTTGGCCATCTCGTTTTCTTCGATGTACTTGTTGATCACCCGCGTCATCGCAGCGCGCAGGCCGGTGAGGTGAGTGCCACCGTCACGCTGCGGGATATTGTTGGTGAAGCACAGCACCTGCTCGTTGTAACCGCTGTTCCACTGCATCGCGACTTCGACGCCGATGTGCGTGCCGGGGATGCCGCCATAGGTATCGGCCGGCTTTTCGCCCGCCGCGTAGAACACGTTGGGGTGGAGGACCGTCTTGCCCTTGTTGATGAACTCGACGAAGCCCTTCACGCCGCCGGCACCCGAGAAGTCGTCTTGCTTGCCGGTGCGTTCGTCGATGAGCCGGATGCGAACGCCGTTGTTGAGGAAGCTCAGTTCGCGCAGTCGCTTGCTCAGGATCTCGTAGTGAAAATCCGAGTTTTCCTTGAAGATTTCGGTGTCTGGCAGGAAGTGCACTTCGGTGCCGCGCTTCTCGGTCTCGCCCGTCACCTTCATCGGCGAGACCTCGACCCCGTTCACCGTCTCGACGATTCGATTTTGCACGAAGCCCTGGCTGAATTCGAGCGTGTGGACCTTGCCTTCGCGGCGGACGGTCAGGCGCAGCATCTTGCTGAGCGCGTTGACACAACTCACGCCCACCCCGTGCAGGCCGCCCGACACCTTATAGCTGTTCTGATTGAACTTGCCGCCTGCGTGCAGTTCGGTCAGCGCGATTTCCGCCGCCGAGCGCTTGGGCTCGTGCTTGTCGTCCATCTTCACGCCGGTCGGAATACCGCGGCCGTTGTCGGTCACCGAAATCGAATTGTCGGTGTGGATCGTCACGACGATGTCGTCGCAATAACCCGCGAGCGCCTCGTCGATCGAGTTGTCGACCACTTCGAACACCAGATGATGCAGACCGGTGCCATCGGATGTGTCCCCGATGTACATGCCGGGACGCTTACGCACCGCCTCGAGTCCTTCGAGGATCGTAATGGAACCTTCGCCGTAGGACGTGTCGGCCGACGGTGGCGTCACTTCGATCGGAATCGCGTTGTCGATCTCAGGGGTGTAAACCGGCTCGGTGTGCGGCACTTCCGGCTTGTTTTCTTCACTCATCAGACTCTTTCTCATCGGCAGCCCCGGAGCTACCGTCTCATTTCGGGAAACACCGCGGAACCGGCTTTGCCGGGCTGCTGGTGTTGCCCCCTGCAAGGGGGTGGGCGGCTACACGCAGTGAGCCAACCTGGGGGTGTGTCAAATCCTCATCGGCATCACGACGTACTTGAACGACGCGTTTTCAGGGATGGTCATCAACACCGAGCTGTTGGAATCGGCGAGGTCCAGCTTCACCATGTCCTGGCCCATGTTGGCCAGCGCATCGATCAGGTAGGTCACGTTGAAGCCGATCTCGATGCTGTCGCCACCGTAGTCGATGTCGAGCTCATCCTGCGCTTCTTCCTGCTCGGCGTTGTTGGACGCGATGCGCAGGGTGCCCGGCTCGATGTTGAGCCGCACGCCCTTGAACTTCTCGCTCGTCAGGATTGCAGTGCGCTGGAGGCTGGCCAGCAGCGGCGCACGCCCCAACGTCACCGTGTTCTTGTGGTTCTTGGGGATCACGCGGTTGTAGTCGGGGAACTTGCCCTCGACCAGCTTGGTGACGAACTCCATGCCACCGAAGTTGAACTTGGCCTGGTTGTTCGCGAACTGCATCTCGATCGCGCCCTCGGCATCGGACAGCAGGCGCTGCATCTCGAGTACCGTCTTGCGTGGCAGGATCACTTCCTGGCGCGGGACTTCGACATCCAGTGTCGCGGAAGCAAACGCCAGACGGTGGCCATCGGTCGCGACCAGGCTGAGTTGCTTGCCTTCGGCCACGAACAGGATGCCGTTCAGGTAGTAGCGGATGTCATGGACAGCCATCGCGAAGGACACCTGGCTCAGCAGATCCTTCAACGTCTTCTGCGGAACGCTGAACACAGGACCGAAGTTGGCCGATTCCTGAACCAGCGGAAAATCTTCGGCCGGAAGCGATTGCAGCGTGAACCGGCTCTTGCCACCCTTGAGCACCAGCTTGTTTGCACTCGATTCGAGGCTGACCGTCTGGTCGGCCGGCATGGTGCGGAGGATGTCGATCAGCTTGCGGGCGCCGATGGTCGTCGTGAAGTTGCCCTCGTCGCCGCCGAGTTCGGCCTGGGTACGGATCTGGATTTCGAGGTCGCTGGTGGTCAGTTGCAACTGGCCGCCCGTCTTGCGAATAAGCACATTGGCCAGGATGGGCAACGTGTGCCGCCGTTCCACGATGCCCGCCACCGATTGCAGCGCCGCGAGGACCTTGTCTTGCGTAGTCTTCAAAACGATCATGTTCTTACCTCTTCCTTTATTTCTTTAATTCAAATTAGTAGTAGTAGATAAGGGATGCACCGCGCTGTGGACAGGGCGATTTTCCGCTTTCGTGACAAGGACTTGACGCGGCCCGTTCGCTGTGTGCAGCAGCGCTTTCGTGGTGTCGCGTCGGCGCGAACAACTTCGGGTTGCGCGATGCCCCTGTGGACAAGCTGTCATTTGTGCCGGAACTTTCCCCAGGGTTGTCCTTTGACAGGCTTCAAGATTCTGCTCAAGGAATCCATCCATCATCCCTTGAGAGTTTGCTCCAGCACGTGCAGTTGCTGGTTGAGTTCGGTGAGTTGTTGCCGCTCGCCGGAGATCTTGCGGACCGCGTGCAGAACGGTGGTGTGATCTCGGCCTCCGAAAAGCTCGCCGATTTCCGGAAGGCTCTTCTGCGTCAGTTCCTTGGCGAGGTACATCGCGATCTGCCGCGGCCGGGCGATCGAGGCCGGCCGCTTCTTCGAATACATGTCGGCGACTTTGATCTTGTAATAGTCAGCCACCGTCTTCTGGATGTTCTCGACCGAGATCTGGCGGTTCTGGATCGACAGCAGGTCGCGCAGGGCCTCGCGCGCCAACGCGATGGAGATTTCCTTCTGATTGAAGCGCGAGTACGCGAGGATCTTGCGCAAGGCGCCCTCGAGTTCGCGGACGTTGGAACGCACGTTCTTCGCGACAAAGAATGCAACCTCCTCCGGCATCTCGGTGCTCTCGGCGCGCGCCTTGTTGATCAGAATCGCCACGCGCATTTCGAGCTCGGGCGGTTCGATGGCAACGGTCAGGCCCGAATCGAAACGAGACACGAGTCGTTCATGAATGTCCGCAAGTCCTTTCGGATAGGTATCGCTCGTCATGACGATGTGCGACTTCTTGGCGAGCAATGCCTCGAACGCGTTGAAGAACTCTTCCTGCGTTCGATCCTTGTTTGCGAAGAACTGGACATCGTCGATCAAAAGCAGATCGAGGGAGTGGTAGCGCTCCTTGAACTCGTCGAAAGTCTTGCGCTGATACGCTTTGACCACATCCGAGACGAACTGCTCGGCATGGATGTAGAGAACTTTGGCGTCGGGCCGATCCGTCAACAGCCGATTGCCCACCGCATGCATCAAGTGCGTCTTGCCGAGGCCGACGCCGCCATAGATGAAAAGCGGGTTGTAAAGATGACCCGGCGTGGTCGCGACATGCATCGCCGCGGCGCGTGCCATGCGATTGGCCGTACCCTCCACGAGCGTCTCGAAAGTAAGGCCTGAATTTAGCCGGTTCTTGAACGCCGCTGGCGTCAGGTCTTCGCCCGGGCTCGGCAAGTCGCGCGGTACGTCGGCGTCGGACACGACGGTTAACGTCGTAGGCCGATTGACGATTTCCCGAGGAGCAAGCGCTAACTCAATAACCACGGGCTGACCGTAGAGCTTCTCGGCCATCGATGCGATTTTTCCGGCGTACTGCGCGCGGATCCAGTCCAGCTTGAACCGGTTGGCGACGAAGACGGTGACGCGAGAGAAGTCATCTGCCACCCTTGCGGTCAGTGGCTTGATCCAGGTGTTGAATTGCTGTTCTGACAGCTCCTGCGCGAGCTGGTCGACGCAGGCTTGCCAAAGGCTGTCACCGACGCCGTCACTCGACATGGGTGCCCTGAAAAGTGGTTTGTCCCTCAGCCATCTTCCGTTTTCGTGTTGTGGATAGTCGCACCCGAGATGCGCCGCCGATTCTAACTTGTCAAAAACTTATCCACATCATTTCGGCGGTGCTCGAAGGGATGCAGATGGTCCAGAGGGATTGTGGGGCACCCGAATATTTGCGATAATCGCGGGTTTCCCTGAAAACCCTTTTGTGTGTTTCGGGGTATCTCGGGTCCATGTCGGGTCTTCGGATCTGACTGGAGCTTGTGCCAAGGGGCGCAAATACCGGGAATGCCGGGTCATCCGGTCACATCAGGAAATCCATCATGAAACGCACCTATCAAGCATCCAAAACCCGCCGCGCCCGTACCCACGGTTTCCTGGTCCGCATGAAGACCCGCGGTGGCCGCGCCGTCATCAACGCACGCCGCGCCAAGGGCCGCAAGCGCCTCGCCGTCTGACGGCACGCATCGGCACCGTTGCCAGTCGTACCGTTCGCGCCACGATCTTCTGACGGCGTCTTGCGGTTGGCTTCCATGCAGCGGCTCAAGACCCGCGCGCAATTTCAGGCTGTACTCGCAGGTGCCACCGTGGCACGCACTGCCCACTTTGCATTGCACCGTTGCACGCTTGACGTGCCTTCGGGCGCCACAACATCACTCTTCGATAAGCATGATGTGTGGGTCGGCGCGATGGTCCCCAAACGCTGGGCACGTCGTGCGGTGACCCGCAATGCAATCAAACGCCAGATCTACGCCGTGAGTGCCGCCACGTCTGAAGGTTCGCTGCCGCGCGCGGCGCACGTCGTGCGTCTGCGCGCGGGATTCGATCGCAAGGCGTTCGTGAGCGCGACATCCGACAAGCTCAAGGCCGCCGTTCGCGCCGAACTTCAGCAATTGCTGGCACGAGCCGCCACGGCGGACAAATGATGCAGCGTCTGTTGATCGGCCTCGTGAAGGCCTACCGCCTGCTCCTGAGCCCTTGGCTCGGCCAGGCTTGCCGCTTCGAGCCCACCTGCTCTGTCTATGCGATCGCTGCCCTTGAACAGCACGGCGCGGCAGTCGGAAGCTATCTCACGCTGCGCCGCATTGCCCGATGCCAACCCTGGTGTCCGGGCGGCCACGATCCGGTTCCCCCCAAGGCCCAAGGCCCGACCTCGCAATCGAGATCGCTGTTCGCCTTTCTCACTACCGACGACAAGAAGTCTTCTTCATGAACGATATCCGCCGCACCATCTTGTGGGTGATTTTTGGTTTCTCGCTGGTGCTGCTGTGGGACCAATGGCAGGTCTACAACGGCCATAAGCCGACCTTCCTTCCGTCGACCAAGACAGCTGCGCCGGCCAATCCGCCGGTTGCGCCGGCCGCATCATCGGCCAGCGGCGTACCGGCTGCGGCTGGCGCCGCCACGAGCACGTCGGTGCCGGCGCAAGGCGCCGCAGCCGCCATCGGCGAAAAGGTGACTGTCTCGACGGACCTTTTCAAGGCGGTGATTGACGGCGAGGGCGGGACTCTGTCCGAACTGCAGTTGCTCAAGTTCGTCGACCAGACGAACAACGGCGGACTGGTGGAATGGGCGCGTCGTCTGGTTGGTTTGCCGGTCGCGCAGAACGAATCCAGGCCTGTGACATTGATGGAAAACGGATCGCCGGCGACGCGCTATGTGGCCCAGACCGGGCTGCTGAACCCGGTGGACACGGGTGATCGATTCCCCAATCACTTGACTCTGATGACTGCGCGCAGTGGTCCTCGCGAGTTGGCCGATGGCCAAAACACCCTGGAAGTGGCGTTCGAGTCACAGCCGGTAGGCGGCCTGAAGTACGTCAAGACCTACGTGTTCCAACGCGGCGACTATTCGATCCACGTCAAGCACCAGATCGTCAACGTGAGCGATCAGCCGCGCGATGCGCAGCTCTACCTGCAGTTCGTGCGCCACGGCACGGTCGCTTCCGGCACGATGTTCGGCACCAACACCTTCACCGGCCCGGCCATCTTCACCGAACAGAAGAAGTTCCAGAAGATCGCGTTCACGGACATCACCAAGAACAAGGTCGAGCTTCCCGGTCCTGCCACCAACGGCTGGGTGGCGATGGTGCAGCACTATTTCGTCTCCGCCTGGCTGCTCAACGTCCCGGGCAGCGATGGGATCAAGCGCGAGTTCCGCGTGGCGGATCTCGGCAACAACCTGTTCTCCGTCGCAATGGTTTTGGAGCTGCCCAAGCTTGCGCCGGGTGCTGCGCAAACCATCGACAGCAATCTGTTCGCCGGCCCCGAAGAAGAGAAGAAGCTTGAGGCACTCGCGCCGGGCCTCGAACTCGTCAAGGACTACGGCATTTTCGCGATCATCTCCAAGCCGCTTTACTGGCTCCTCAACCAGTTGCACGGCATCCTCGGCAACTGGGGCTGGTCGATCGTCGCACTGGTCGTGCTACTGAAGGCGGCCTTCTTCTGGCTCAATGCCAAGGCCTACGCAAGCATGGCCAAGATGAAGGCCATCAATCCGAAGATCATGGAAATGCGCGAGCGGTTGAAGGACAAGCCGCAGGAGATGCAGCAGGAGATGATGCGCATCTACCGCGAGGAGAAGGTCAACCCAATGGGCGGCTGCTTCCCGATCGTGATCCAGATCCCGGTGTTCATCGCGTTGTACTGGGTGCTGCTGTCCTCGGTCGAAATGCGCCACGCACCGTGGATTCTGTGGATCCATGACTTGTCGGCACCCGATCCCTGGTTCATCCTGCCGGTCGTGATGACCGCGACTTCGCTGTTCCAGACTTGGCTGAATCCGACACCGCCGGATCCGATGCAAGCCAAGCTGATGTGGATCATGCCGCTGGCGTTCAGCGTGATGTTCATCTTCTTCCCGGCCGGTCTGGTGCTGTACTGGATCACGAACAACGTGCTTTCGATCGCGCAGCAGTGGTTCATCAACAAGCGCCTCGGCGTGCTCGGCAACAAGCCCGCCAAGAAGTAGGGATCGACCCCACTCTCACCCTTCAAGGGCCGCGCAAGCGGCCCTTCTTGCTGAAAATCACAGTCATGCTTGCGCGCTCCACCGATCCGATCATTGCCATCGCCACCGCCTCCGGTCGTGGCGCAGTCGGGATCGTGAGGGTGTCCGGGCCGCAGATGGCGTCGCTGATAGCCGCAATCTGCGGGCGCAATCTCAAGCCACGCGAGGCGACCTACCTGCCCTTTCGCGATGCCGAAGGTGAGCCCATCGATCATGGCCTTGCGATCCATTTCCCGGCACCCAACTCCTTCACCGGCGAGGACGTGCTCGAACTGCAGGCACACGGCGGAACGGTTGTCCTGCAACTCTTGCTCGCACGCTGCCTGGAAGCTGCTGCCGAATTCGACCTCGAAACCGCGCAACCTCGACTCGCCGGCCTGCGCGTGGCCGAACCGGGCGAGTTCAGCCAGCGTGCCTTCCTGAACGGCAAGATCGACCTGGCCCAGGCGGAAGCCATCGCCGACTTGATCGACGCCAGCACCGAAGCCGCAGCACGCAGTGCGGGCCGGTCGCTGTCCGGGGCGTTTTCGAAGGAAATCCACACGCTGCTCGATGCACTGGTCCGTCTGCGGATGCTCGTCGAAGCGACACTCGACTTTCCTGACGAAGAAATCGATTTCCTCCAGGAGGCCGACGCAGTGGGGCAACTGGCGTCGCTGAAATCCCAGTTGGGCGCGGTGCAGCAGCGCGCCCGCCAAGGTGCATTGCTGCGCGAAGGCATCAAGGTCGTCATCGCCGGCCAACCCAATGCCGGCAAGAGTTCGCTGCTCAACGCCCTGGCAGGCGCCGAACTGGCCATCGTGAGTTCGGTCGCAGGCACGACGCGCGATGTCGTCTCGCAGACGATCCAGATCCACGGGGTCCCGCTCCATGTGGTGGATACGGCCGGACTGCGCGACAGCATCGACGAAGTGGAGCAAATCGGCATCGCGCGTGCATGGGGGCAGATCGAAGACGCTGATGCGGTGCTCTTCCTGCACGACCTCACACGCACGCCGTCGCCGGATTACGTGGAAGCGGATGCCGAGATCTCGCGCATCTTGGCGACGAAGTTGCCGGCGAGCGTCCCGGTGATCGACGTATGGAGCAAGCTGGACGCTGTGCCGTCCGCCCTGGCGTCTTCCGGCATCAGCATTTCGGCCCGGACCGGCTTCGGCATCGAAATGCTGCGCACCCGCCTGCTCGAAGTGGCGGGATGGCAGTCGGTTCCGGAAGGGGTCTACCTCGCAAGGGCGCGCCACGTACAGGCGCTGTCACGCGTCGAGGAGCACATCGACGCCGCTGCCGAGCACCTGGCCGCGAGGGCGCAATCCCTGGACCTGCTGGCCGAGGAACTGCGTCTCGCCCAGAACGCGTTGAACGAAATCACGGGCGAATTTGGTGCGGACGACCTCCTTGGCGTGATCTTTTCCCGCTTCTGCATCGGGAAGTAACCGAAAATGAAAGCATATGTGACAAGTGTCACCATGCATTTAAGCTTTCGCAGATACTCCGGGACGCATAGCAGGGGCCTACAACGATGTCATCCAGCATTCAAGATCTTTGCCGCGCGATCGCTCAGAACACCAGTTATGACGCCTTTGCGCCAGCGTTCACCGCGCAGCAATGGGAAACGGTGGGCTCCTATTTGCAGCCCCACGACCTGCCCGCGGGGCAGGTGCTGATCGACCAGGGTGCCATCGATCGCACCCTCTTTTTTATCGAACGCGGCGCTCTCAGCGTCCACCTGATCGGCGACAAGGGCCAGATGCAGCTGGCGATCCTGAATCCGGGATCGGTGGTGGGCGAAGGCGCGTTCTTTTCGAGATTGCCGCGCTCGGCCAACGTGGTTGCGACCGGCGCGGCCCGGGTCTGGCGCCTGACGGCGTTGCGATTTGCCGAGATGTCGAACCGGCAACCCAATCTTGCGCTGGAGCTCACGCTCGGGTTGGGCGCGGTGATTGCCAAGCGAATGGTGAACAAGCCGAAGCGGGTCGCGGTGACCTGAAGTCATGGCGGCGATATGCGCAGACTGCCGCACCGCCAATCGCGACGGCGCCAAGTTCTGCAAGGGTTGCGGCCACAGGATCAGGATCGCGCCACCGGACAACCCGGCTGAAAGCCGGTCGGACCTTGACGAGGACTGGCCCGCCACGCAGCGCATGTCGATGCGTCACGAACTGGATCACGTCGACGACTTGCCCCTGTCGCCGGAATCGCGCACACCGTTCCCACCCGCGCCACCACGGGGTGGTGGCTGGGAGGCGAATTCGGACAGCTCTCCTTCGACCAAGGTCGCCGGCGCGACCAAGACCGGAACGAACCGGATCGGGGTGTGGACCTTGCTGACGGCAATGATCGTTGGCGGTGGCTGGTACGCGTACAGCTCGCGAATCATCAATGGCCCGGCGAACATCCCGAGTCCAGCGGCAGTGGTTCTGCCGGCACCTGCGCCAGTCATTGCCGCGCCGGAGCCGGCTCCAGCAGAACTCTTGCCACCTCCGTTGACAGCGCTGGAGATCGTGCCGCCGCAAGCCACGCCAGCGAAGCCGGCCGTCACACCACCCAAGACACGCAAGGCCGCATCGGTCCGCGTTGCACCGCCACCGCCGGTCGTCACGCAGCCCGTTGCGCCCGCGTCGCCGCCTGCACCTGAGCCCGTCGCCCCAGCGAATCCGCAGACCGCTTGCGACGGACTGAATTTCTTCGCACGTGCGCGGTGCATGGCGGCGCAGTGCGCCAAGGCCGATTACAAGGCGCATCCCCAGTGCGAACCCGTGCGGCGCCAACAGCAAATCGACGAAGAGAAGCGGAATCCGTCGCTGCTCAACTGATCAGCGCCTGCCGGCATCAGCCCTTCTGCAGCTTGTCGATCGCCATCGCCAGCGCGCCCGGTTTGCCCGACAACACCAGCGTATCGCCGTCCGCGAGCACGGCTTCGGCCGTCGCTTCGGCCGTCTTCCCATCGCGGCGGCGCAGGCTGGCGATGCGCACGCCCAATGCCTCGAGCGCAAGCCGCGCAAGCGGCTGCCCGATTGCCCGCGCGCCCTCCGAGAGCGTGAAGGTGTTGAGTCGCTCGTGGTCGACTTCGTCTGCCTTGTCGTCGTCGGCCCCGTGGAAGTACCCGCGCAGCAGGTTGTAGCGCGCATCTCGCTGGTCCTGGACCACGCGGATCACTCGGCGCATCGGCACGCCCACCAAGGCAAGGGCATGGCTGGCAAGCATGAGGGACCCTTCGATCGCCTCAGGCACCACTTCGGTTGCGCCGGCGGCCTGAAGTTTTTCGAGGTCGCGATCGTCCCGCGTCCGCACGATCACCGGCACCTGCGGTGCGTGGGAGCGAGTGTTCGCCAGCACCTTGAGCGCACCTGGCACGTCCTGATAGGTGACGACCACGGCGCTCGCACGCGCCAGGCCGGACGCCATCAGCGCCTGCAGCCGGGCCGCATCGCCAAAGACGACCGAGTCGCCGGCTGCTGCAGCCTGGCGCACGCGATCTGGATCGAGGTCAAGCGCCAGGTACGGGATGCCTTCCCGCTCCAGCATTCGCGCGAGGTTCTGGCCGCAGCGCCCGTAGCCGCAGATGATCACGTGCTGCGCCGTATTGATCGTCTTGCGGGCGATGCTCGTCATCTGCAACGACTGCTGCAGCCAGTCGCTCGCGACCAGCTTTCGCACGATGCGGTTGCTGTACATGATGATGAAAGGTGTCGAGAGCATTGACAGCACCATCGACGCCAGCACCGGATTGATGAGCCATTCCGGCAAGAGGCCACGGCCGTTTGCCAACGCCAGAAGCACGAATCCGAACTCGCCTGCCTGGGCCAGATACAACCCGGTCCGCAGCGAGACACCGGTCGTCGCACCCAGCATGCGCGCCAGCGCCGTGACCAGCGCCAGCTTGAAGGCCAGCGGTATCAGCAGCAGCGCTGCCACGAGCGCCAGACGCTGCACGACGACATGCCAATCGAGCGACATGCCGACCGTGATGAAGAACAGGCCGAGCAGCACGTCGTGGAATGGCCGGATGTCTGTTTCGACCTGGTGCTTGAACTCGGTTTCCGAAACCAGCATGCCGGCCACGAAGGCCCCCAGGGCCAGGCTCAGGCCCGCCAGTTGCGTGAGCCACGCCAGCCCGAGTGTGACCAGCAGCAGGTTGAGCATGAACAACTCTTCGCTGCGTCGACGCGCGACCAGCGTCAGCCACCAGCGCATGACGCGCGGCCCACCGTAAAGCAAAACGGCGATCAGGAAGGTCGCCTTGACCAATGCGAAGCCGATCGCCTTGAGCAGTGTTTCCGGAGGTGCGCCGAGGGCCGGGATCAGCACCAGCAGCGGCACCACTGCGAGATCCTGGAACAGCAGCACCCCCATGACGCGCTTGCCATGCTCGCTGTCGAGTTCGAGGCGTTCGGCCATCAGCTTGACGACGATCGCAGTGCTGCTCATGGCGAGTGCACCGGACAGCACGAGGGCCGTCTGCCAACCCAGGCGCCATTCCGGCGGCAGGGCCGCGCCGATCACCAGGGCGCCGGCGGTCGCGATGGCGATGGTCAACATCACTTGAAGAAGGCCGAGCCCGAACACGTGCCTATGCATCGCGCGGAGCTTGGGCAGGCTGAATTCCAGACCGATCACGAACATCAGGAACACGACGCCGAACTCGCCAAGGTGCTGGATGCCGTCGGAGTTCTGGGCCAGCGCGAAGGCGTGCGGTCCGATCAGCACCCCCGCCGTCAGGTAGCCGAGCATGGGCGGCAGCTTGAGAGAGCGGCACGCGACCACGCCGATGACCGCGGCCAGCAAGTACATCAGCGTCAGGTCGAACGAGGACATGGCCTGATGCTACTGAATGTCGAAGGGCTCCAGCGATCGGCATATCGGGCGCTGGCCCTGCCCGATAAAATCCCGCGATGAGCTTTCGCCCCGACTCGCCCTTGACGGCCGCCCCCGAAGCCACGCTCGCGCGGGCGCGCACCACGTTCGACATCGAGGCGGCGGCCGTGCTCGGCCTCAAGGAGCGCGTCGGACCGAGCTTTGTCGACGCGGTTCAAAAAATCCTCGAGGTGCGCGGGCGCGTCGTCGTCATGGGCATGGGCAAGAGCGGCCACGTTGGCCGGAAGATCGCCGCCACCCTTGCTTCGACCGGCACGCCGGCCATGTTCGTGCATCCTGCCGAGGCCAGCCACGGCGACCTCGGCATGATCAAGGCCGTCGATCTGGTTCTCGCCATCTCCAACAGTGGAGAGGTCGAAGAGCTCACCGTCATCCTCCCGGTCGTCAAGCGGCAAGGTGTGCCGCTGATCGCGATGACCGGCCGCGTCGATTCCACGCTCGCGCGCCACGCGGACATCGTGCTCGACAGCAGCGTCGAAAAGGAGGCTTGCCCTCTCAACCTCGCTCCCACGGCCAGTACGACCGCGCAAATGGCGTTGGGCGACGCGCTCGCCGTCGCCCTGCTCGACGCGCGCGGCTTCGGCACCGAGGACTTTGCCCGTTCGCACCCGGGCGGCGCCCTGGGCCGGAAGCTGTTGACGCACGTCGGCGATGTCATGCGGTCCGGCGACGACGTACCGCGCGTGGCGCCCGGCGCCAGCCTGAGCGACCTGATGCGCGAGATGAGCGCCAAGGGGCTCGGGGCGACCGCAGTGGTCGACCCCGCCGGCCGCGCGATCGGCATCTTTACCGACGGTGACCTGCGCCGCCAGGTCGAGACCGGCGCGGACCTGCGCGCCCTTACTGCCGGCGACGTCATGCATGTCGGCCCACGCACGCTGCGCGCCGATGCGCTGGCCGCCGAAGCTGCGGAGCTCATGGAGCAGCATCGCATCACCAGTGTGCTGGTGGTCGACGCATCCGGCGTCCTGATCGGGGCGCTCAGCATCAACGATCTGATGCGCGCGAAAGTCATTTGATGGCAGTCGAATTCAGGGCAGAGACCCTGCTTTCCGCACAGGACATTCGCGTCGCATTCTTCGATGTTGATGGTGTGCTGACCGACGGCGGCGTCTACTTCAGCGAACATGGCGAAACGCTCAAGCGCTTCAGCATCCTCGACGGCTACGGTCTCAAGCTGCTGCGCGCGGCGGGCATCACGCCGGCGGTCATCACCGGGCGCGACTCGAAACCGCTGCGCGTGCGGCTCGAAGCGCTGGGCATCCGGCATGTCCGCTACGGCACCGAGGACAAGCTCCCGGCTGCCGAGGCGATGCTCGCACTGCTGGGCACCGATTGGAAACATGCCGCCGCAATCGGCGACGACTGGCCCGACCTGCCCGTGCTGGCGCGCGTCGCGTTTGCGGCAGCACCGGCCAACGCCCATGCGGAGGTGCGCGCCATTGCCCATCACGTCACAAGTGCACGCGGCGGCGAAGGCGCGGCGCGGGAGTTCTGCGACGTGCTCTTGACCGCCGGCGGGCACTACCGCCGGCTTCTGGATGGTGCGCGGGGCCTGCCCGCATGAAGTCGGCTTGGAGCTTGCTGCGCGACGGACTCGATCGCGTCACGATTTACCTGCCGCTCATCCTGACCGCCACCTTGGCGATGGGCACTTACTGGCTGGTTCGCAACGCGCCGAAACTGCTGGAGCCCGCACCCAAGGAGACGCCGGTGCACGAACCCGATTTCTTCATGCGTGGCTTCGTGGTCAAGAGCTTCCAGCCGAACGGCGACCTGCGCACCGAGATCTTCGGCAAAGAGGGGCGTCATTACCCGGACACGGACACGCTCGAGATCGACGACGTGCGGTTTCGCTCCATCTCGGACCAGGGGTTGATCATGCACGGGTCGGCGAATCGCGGGCTGTCCAATGGGGACGGCACCGAGATACAGCTGTTCGGCAATGCGATCGTGATTCGAGATGCAGCCACCTCGACCAGCGGCACCCTGCTGCCCCGGCTGGAGTTCCGTGGCGACTTCCTGCACGCCTTTACCGACACGGAGCGCGTCAAATCCGACAAGCCGGTCATCCTGACGCGTGGAGTGGACAAGTTCACGGCCGACTCGATGGACTACGACAACGTGACGGGCGTCGCCAATCTGCGAGGCCGTGTGCACGGACTCCTGGTGCCGTCTTCGGCCGTGCCGACGCCGGCGCCGAAGCACTGACGCCAAAACATGACGGCTCTCGCTTTCATCACCGGCGCGTCCAGCGGCATTGGGCAGGCGCTGGCGGCGCGCTTCTACGAAGCGGGCTACGACCTCGCACTGGTCGCCCGGCGTACTGCTGAGATCGAGGCATGGGCCGTGGAGCGGCAGATCGATCCTCGTCGCTGCCAGATCTACAACGCCGACGTGGCCGAGGTCGACAGCATCGTCGCGGCCGGAAACGCATGCCTGGAACGCCAGGGCGTCCCCGACGTGGTGATCGCCAATGCCGGCATCAGCGTGGGCATGGACACCGCGGAGCACGGCGACCTCGATGTGCTCGCCCGGACATTGGCGATCAACAACATTGGCCTCGCGGCGACCTTCCACCCCTTCATCCGGGCCATGCAGGCACGGCGCAGCGGCCGTCTGGTGGGGATCGGCAGCGTTGCCGCGATACGTGGTCTGCCGGGGCACGGCGCCTACTGCGCGAGCAAGGCCGGCGTCGTGGCGTATTGCGAAAGCCTTCGCGGCGAAATGCGCGCCAGCGGTGTCAAGGTGGTGACGGTCTCGCCGGGCTATGTCGATACGCCTCTGACCCAAGGCAATCGCTATGGCATGCCCTTCCTGATGCAACCGGCCGATTTCGCAGACAAGGCGTTCCGTGCCATCGAGTCCGGTACCAGCTACCGTGTGATTCCCTGGCAGATGGGCGTGGTCGCGAAGATCCTGCGCCTGCTTCCGAATGCCGTGTTCGATCGCGCGCTGCAAGGCCGCGGGCGCAAGAAGCGCGCTGGCGAATAGCCGTTAGCCATCAAAAAAGGCTCCCTAGGGAGCCTTCTTGCTGTTTGACGTCGGTCAGAGTCGATCAGTAGCCGCTGTTGCCGCCATTGCCGCCGCCGTAGCCACCGCGACCACCGCCGCCGCCACGCGGGCCAGCGCCATAGGGACTGCGGAAGCCGCCGTCGCCACCACCGCCACCGCTGCGGCCGCCACCCCCGTAGCCGCCACCGCCGCCGCCGTAACCACCGCCACCGCTGCGGCCACCGCCGCCACCGTATCCGCCGCCACCGCCGCCGTAACCACCACCACCGCCGCCGTAGCCGCCGCCACCGCTACGGGGGGGACGAGCTTCCATCGGGCGAGCTTCGTTCACCACGACGCTGCGACCGCCCAGGGGCTGACCGTTCATGCCGTTGATCGCAGCTTGTGCCTCGGCGTCGCTGCCCATTTCCACGAAGCCGAAGCCCTTGGAGCGGCCGGTATCACGCTCCATCATGACTTTGGCGCTGGTGACGGCACCGAATTGGCCAAAAGCCTGCTCGAGATCGCCGTCACGCACCGAGTAAGGCAGATTACCGACGTACAGTTTGTTGCCCATCAAGGGACTCCTATAAACACATAAAAAAAGCGATGGAGTCCCGAGAGCACCGCTCGGCGAAAAACTTCGCCAAGTTGCGCGAAACTGACCGATCACCCAATCGCCTCCTTCAAATCCGGAGGGAGGCTCGCGCATTATGTGGGAAATACAGGTTGCGCAAGTAGGAATTTGCCCGGACTGATACCGCCGTCAAAAATAAACTGCAAGTTGGCGCACGCTTACAACACGCTGCCACGCCACGCTACAATCGCGCGGTCATTGGGGAGTAGCCGCCTTCCATTGCGAGAAGGGTTTGCGTCAACAGACTTGTCCTACACCTTGTGGGATATGGCGTAAGCAGCGTGCAGCCTGGCGAGACCTTTGACCGTGCGACTTCGGGATTCGGCCGAGTTGTCGTGCGGTCAATTGCGTCTTTCGGCCGTTGGAATCCCTATTCATGGAAGCTTTTTTCGTTGCAACCGGCGTGGTCGCTCTCGCCGAAATGGGCGACAAGACCCAACTCCTTTCGCTCGTGCTCGCCGCGAGATTCCGCAGGCCTTGGCCGATCGTCCTCGGCATCCTCACCGCCACCATCCTGAACCATGCACTGGCCGGCGCCGTAGGGAACTGGGTGACGCATTTCCTGGGGCCGGTCGTCCTGCGCTGGATACTCGGTGGTTCATTCATCGCGATGGCGTTGTGGATGCTCATTCCCGACAAGCTCGATGAGGACGAAGTCCCCAAGTCTTCACGCTTCGGCGTTTTCGGAACCACGGTGATCGCCTTCTTCCTTGCGGAGATGGGCGACAAGACGCAAATCGCGACGGTGATGCTTGCTGCGCGCTATGTGGATGCCTACGTGTGGGTCGTTCTCGGAACAACGCTCGGCATGATGCTTGCGAACGCGCCGGTCGTATGGTTGGGTGAACGCATCGTCAAGCGCGTGCCGATCAAGCTCGTGCATGGCATCTCCGCCGTCATCTTCCTCGTCCTGGGTGTGATCGCGCTCATCGACTGGGGTTGAACGACGGATCGGCATATACTTTCAAGACGCGCCGATTTGCTCCAGCTTGCGGGCGCTTAATAAATGCAGCTAAAGACGGATGCCGGACCCGGCTCGTTTTTGGCGAGGCCGGGTCTTTTTCATCCATGTCGTTCGTCGTCACTCCGCAATCGATGCAGTTCGCCGGCCCGCTGGCCCTGACCAGCGGCGCTTCGATCTCCGACTACACACTCGCCTACGAAACCTATGGCGAGCTCAATGCCGATCGCAGCAATGCGGTGCTGGTGTGCCACGCACTCAACGCGTCGCACCATGTCGCCGGGATCTATGCAGGGCAGGACAAGTCCGAGGGCTGGTGGGACAACATGATCGGTCCCGGCAAACCGGTCGACACAGACCGCTTCTTCGTCATCGGCATCAACAACCTCGGTTCCTGCTTCGGCTCGACCGGCCCGATGCATCTCAATCCGGCGGCGACCGGCCATGCTTATGGCGCCGACTTTCCCGTGGTCACGGTGGAAGATTGGGTCAACGCCCAAGCCGCGTTGCTCGACGCGCTGGGCGTCCGCTCGCTTGCTGCCGTGATGGGCGGCAGCCTCGGCGGCATGCAGGCACTCTCGTGGACGCTCCAGTATCCCGAACGCGTAAGGCATGCCGTGGTGGTGGCCAGCGCCCCGAGTCTCACCGCGCAGAACATCGCATTCAACGAAGTGGCTCGCCGCGCGATCGTGACCGACCCCGATTTCAACGGCGGCCACTTCTACGAGCATGGCGTCATCCCCAAGCGCGGCCTGCGCATCGCGCGAATGATCGGCCACATCACCTACCAGAGCGACGACCTCATGAACGAGAAGTTCGGC
This sequence comes from Variovorax sp. 05L425, assembly GCF_056397705.1. Taxonomy (NCBI): domain Bacteria; kingdom Pseudomonadati; phylum Pseudomonadota; class Betaproteobacteria; order Burkholderiales; family Comamonadaceae; genus Variovorax; species Variovorax sp. 05L425. The sequence goes on from NZ_JBFTNY010000018.1 coordinate 100,708, forward strand.
CGTGCCCTGCGCAGCGCGGTCGAGGGCAGTGCCGCGAACACGGACTTTCTCTATTCGACACAAGAGGTCGAGTTCCAGATCGAGAGTTACCTGCGCTACAACGGCGACAAGTTCAGCGAGTACTTCGACGCCAACACCTACCTGCTGATCACGCGCGCACTCGACTACTTCGACCCCGCGCGAGCCTACGGCGGTGACCTTCGCGCAGCACTGGCGAAGGCGGCGGCCAAGTTCCTGCTGATCAGTTTCACGACCGACTGGCGATTTGCCCCGGCACGCAGCCGCGAGATCGTCAAGGCGCTGCTCGACAACCGTCGCAACGTGAGCTATGCCGAGATCGATGCGCCGCACGGCCATGATGCCTTCCTGCTCGATGATGTGCGCTACATGAGCGTTGTCCGTTCCTATTTCGAGCGAATCGCGCAGGAGCCTGCCGCGCCACGGACACCTACGGGAGTCGCACAGGCATGAGCGATCTCGACACTCAACAGCTCATCGCGCGGCTCGTGCCCAAGGGTTCACGCGTGCTGGACCTGGGCTGCGGCGACGGCGCGTTGCTCGATCTGCTGCAGCGCGAGCGCGACTGCACCGGCTACGGCGTCGAGATCGCAGATGGCAACGTGCTGCAGTGCGTGCGTCGCGGCGTCGATGTGATCCAGCTGAACCTGGATGAAGGCCTCGCGATGTTCGACGATGCGTCCTTCGACGTGGTGCTTCAGATCGATACCTTGCAGCACTTGCGCAATGCCGAGGTGATGCTGCGCGAAACCGCCCGCGTCGGCCGCATCGGAATCGTTGCCTTTCCGAACTTCGCGCATTGGCCCAACCGCATCAGCGTCGCGCGCGGCCGCATGCCGGTGACGCGTCGACTGCCCTACCAGTGGTACGACACCCCCAATATCCGTGTCGGGACTTTCAAGGACTTCGGCGTGCTCGCGCGCAAGAACCGCCTGCGTGTGCTCGATGCCTTTGGCCTGGAGGGCGGACACGAAGTGCGTTGGCTTCCCAATGCGCGCGCCAGCACGGCGGTGTTCAAGTTCGAACGCGGCGAATAGGCGTCGACAACCCGACCCCATGCCCTTCACTCTTGCTGCCCCGACCCACAGCGAGCTGATCATCAAGAAAAGCCGGTTCATCGGCTGCGTCCAGTCCGCCGCCGATCGCGATGCGGCGCAAGCGGTCGTGGCTGCGCTGCGCAGCGATCACCCCGGAGCCGCCCATGTCTGCTGGGCGCTGATGGCCGGCGGTCAATCGGCGGCCAATGACGACGGCGAACCTGGCGGCACTGCGGGGCGGCCCATGCTCGAAGTGCTTCGACATCACGAACTTGAAAGCGTGCTCGCGACCGTCGTGCGCTATTTCGGGGGCGTCAAGCTTGGCGCGGGCGGCCTTGTGCGCGCCTATACCGACAGCGTCGCGCAAGCGCTCCTCGGCGCAACGCTCGTTCCGCTGGTGCGACAGCGCACTCTGCATTGCGCCGTCGCCTATGCGCTCGAAGGCCTTGTGCGCCGAGAAATCTCCGCGATCGGTGGTTCGCTCGGCGAGGTGCGTCACGAAAGCCTGGTGCATTTCTCGTTCACCCTTCCCGATCCGGTCGCGGATGCGTTCATTACGAGGCTCGACAATGCCGCGCAAGGGCGCGTGGCATGGCTGTGCGAGTGATTTCTTGATTTCGTCAATTGCGCGGGCGCAAACGCAGAGCACAAAAGTTCGCAAGACTCGCGCTTTGGACTTATTCAGTTACGCATCTTGCGCAATGAAGTGCTGCCATCCGTGAAGGGGTTCTTACGATAGCCAATTTCGAGGAGCTACCCATTGGCTACACAGTCCCCCTTCTTCGGCAAACGTGATCGCGACGCCGAAAATCTCACTTCCCGCCCCGCGCCGCTGATGGGTTCCGGTACCAATCTTTCCGGTACGCCTGTCAGCCCGTCCACGCTCACCACGCAGGCTGCCAATGCGGTCGCCAGCGTCGCCGCCGCCAAGGAAGGCGGCAGCAAACTGACCGTCGGCCCCAACATCAAGCTCAAGGGCGTCGAGATCACGGATTGCGACACGCTGGTCGTCGAGGGCCTCGTTGAAGCCACGATGGATTCGCGCGTGATGCAGATCGCCGAACAAGGCGCCTTCAAAGGCTCGGCCGAGATCGACATCGCGGAAATCCGCGGCCTGTTCGACGGCAACCTCACGGTTCGCGAGAAGCTGGTGATTCACTCCACCGGCAAGGTCACCGGCAAGATCCGCTACGGCAAGATCATCATCGAGGAAGGTGGCCAGCTTTCCGGCGAGATCACCTTCGGCGCAGCGCCGACGGGCAGCAGCAAGCCCGCAGCGACCCTGCAAGCCGCGGCCTGACCCGCGTCAGCCGAGTCGTTCGATCAAGGCACCGGCAGCCGCCGGTGCCTTTTCTTTTGCGCCGTTGATAAAGAAGACGAACACGTCGCGTGCATTCGAAGCGCCGGACTTGCCTTCCTCGACATGCGGCAGTGACGAAGGTGTGCCGCCCTTGGACCAGGTCTTCGCGGCCTCGGCCCATTCGTCCAGCGACTTCGGCGTGTATCCGGACGCATGCTGCGCGTCACTGTTCATCAGGCGCGCATAGACGAAATCGCCGGTCAGGTCGGCAAACGACGGGAACTTGGGCGAATCGGTAAAGACCGTCGCAACCTTGTGCTCGCGCGCAAGCGCGAGGTACTCGGGCGAGCGAAAGCTGTCGTGGCGCACGTCCAGCACGTGACGCAGCACACGGCTTCCTTCCTTCTTCGGCAACAACGCCAGAAAGGCCGCGAGGTCTTCGGGATCGAACTGCTTGGTCGGCATGAACTGCCACACGATGGGGCCGAGCTTCTTGCCGAGCTCGCCGACGCCGCTGTCGACGAAGCGCTTGATCGAATCGCCCGCCGTGGCGAGTTGCTTGCGATTGGTCGAAAAGCGCGACGCCTTCATCGAGAACACGAAATCGTCCGGCGTCTCGTCGTGCCACTTCTTGAAAGTCGCCGGCTTGAACGTGCTGTAGTAGGTGCCATTGACCTCGATGGCCGTCACATGACGGCTGGCGTAGTTGAGTTCCTGGGCATGCGGCAGACCGGCCGGATAGAAGTTGTTGCGCCACGGCTCGAAGGTCCATCCGCCCACGCCGACCCGTATCCGCTGCGATGCTTCGGTCATTTCAGGCCCTTCCTTGCAATCTCTGTGGTCTGGCAAAGGCGAACTTGGGGGTGCGCAAGCATGGCATTCCTCGGAAGCGATGGCGAAGCCCGCCTTTTATCCCATCCGCCCAGAGCTTGCCACCTGCGCACAATGGGCCAAGACGCACTAACATCATTCTCCCCACCCCGCGGAGTACCTCCATGAACGCCCCCCTCCACCGCGAAATGCCCGCCGGCCTGCTCGACGCCGGGCGCGCGCTGTCTGACGTCTCATCCCAGTGGGACAACGACATCGTCAAGCAACTCACCGACTACATCGCCATACCGGCCAAATCACCGGGTTTCGACAAGGAGTGGGTGCAGAACGGCTATCTCGAAACCGTCATGCGCAACGCCGCCGCGTGGGTCGATGCCCAGAAGGTCGAAGGCCTGAAGCTCGAGGTCGTGCGACTCGAAGGCCGCACGCCGGTGCTCTTCTTCGAAGTGCCGGCCACGGGCACGGACATGAAGGAGACCGTGCTGATGTACGGCCACCTGGACAAGCAGCCCGAGTTCACCGGCTGGCGCAACGACCTCGGCCCGTGGACGCCCAAGTACGAAGACGGCCTGCTGTACGGTCGCGGCGGCGCCGACGACGGCTATGCGGTGTATGCCAGCGTCGCGGCCATCCAGGCGCTGAAAGCCCAGGGCGCGGCGCATCCGCGCATCGTGGGCCTGGTCGAAACGTGCGAGGAGTCCGGCTCCTACGACCTGCTTCCCTATGTCGATGCACTGCGCCCGCGACTGGGCGACGTGTCGCTCGTCATCTGCCTGGATTCGGGCGCGGGCAACTACGACCAGTTGTGGCTCACCACTTCGCTGCGGGGCATGGCGAGCGGCACGCTGAAGGTCGAGATCCTGACCGAGGGCGTGCACTCGGGCGATGCTTCGGGGTTGGTGCCTTCGAGTTTCCGCATCATACGACAGGTCCTTGACCGGCTTGAAGACAGCAAGACCGGTCGCCTGCTGCCCGAGAGCTTCCATTGCGCCGTACCCGCCGAGAGGTTGTCGCAGGCCAAGGCGACGGCGACGATCCTGGGCGAAGAGGTCTACAAGCGCTTTCCGTGGGCGCACTACGACTGCGGCGGCGCCAGCGCTTTTGCGCTGCCGACCACGACGGACCCGGTGGAAGCGCTGCTCAATCGAACCTGGAAGCCCACGCTTTCCGTCACGGGCGCCGAAGGCTTCCCCGCGTTGAAGGATGCCGGCAACGTGTTGCGCCCCTACACCGCGTTCAAGCTGTCGTTGCGTCTGCCGCCGCTGGTCGATGCGAGCCAGGCGGTGCAAGAGCTCAAGTCCCTGCTCGAAGACAACGCGCCTTACCAAGCGAAGGTCACCTTTGAAAGTCACGGCGGCGCGACTGGATGGAACGCGCCCGACACCGCGCCTTGGTTCGAACACGCGCTCAATGCCGCGTCGCAGGCGCATTTCGGCGCGAACTGCGGGTACATCGGACAAGGCGGAACGATCCCGCTCATGAACATGTTGAGCGTTGGCTTCCCGAAGGCCCAGATGATGGTCTGCGGCGTGCTCGGCCCCAAGAGCAATGCGCACGGGCCCAACGAGTTCCTGCACGTGCCCTATGCGAAGAAGCTGACGGCGGCGGTGGCTGAAGTCATTGCGGCGTTGCCTGCCGCCAGCGGCGTCGCTGCTTGAGCGCGCAACCGGCGCAACATACGCTGCGCACGCCGGACGGCGAAACGCTGGTAGTGCATGCCTGGCCCGCCGGGCTTGGCGCCGCCAGGGCCGTCGTCGTCATCGTTCACGGGCTCGGCGAACACGCTCGCCGCTATGCGCATGTCGCTCAGCGACTCAATGCCTGGGGCTTCGACGTGCGCGCCGTGGATCAGCATGGCCATGGGGCTTCGACCGGCGCGCGCGGCGGTTTGCCGACGGTCACCCGGCTCCTCGAAGACTTGGCCCTCGTGCTCGATGACGCAAGGCGCAGCCGTCCGGGACTGCCTGTGGTCTTGCTGGGTCATAGCCTCGGCGGCTTGGTGGCTGCGAGTTTTGTCGCGCGCGCGGTGCGCGCAGTGGATGCGCTGGTGCTTTCGTCTCCAGCACTCGACCCGGGACTGAGCGGGTTTCAGAAGCTCCTGGTTGCAGTGCTTTCGCGGCTTGCGCCCGATCTGCGCGTGGGCAATGGACTCGACCTCAAGTACCTGTCGCACGACCCCGCTGTGGCGGAAGCTTATCGCGCGGACCCACTGTGCCACGACCGTATCGGCGCCCGGTTGGCAAGGTTCCTCGCCGATGAGGGTGCCACGGTGCAGTCGGCCACGGCCAGCTGGCGGGTGCCGACGCTTTTGATCTATGCCGGCGACGACCGCCTGGTTCGTCCCGCCGGCAGCCGCACATTCGCAGCCGCAGCGCCAGCGTCGGTGGTGAGCACGACCTGCTTTCCGGCGCACTTTCACGAGATCTTCAACGAGAGCGACGCGGAGCCCGTGTTGGACACGCTCGAGCGCTGGCTGAACGAACGCTTCCCGAGCGCTTAGGCGACTGCAGTCGCGGACGTCGCGCGCCGTCGAGCAAGCCACAGCAGCGCAACGCCCGTCAACACCACGGGCACCAGCGAGCCGAAATTCAGCAAGCGCCAGCCCTGCGTCGTGACCAGTACGCCCGACGTGAAAGAGCTGATCGCGAGCGTCGCGAACATGCAGAAGTTGAGCGCGCCTTGCGCCCGGTCCTTTTCCTCGGCCGTGTACGCAATGAGCGACAGCGTCGTGCTGCCCGTGAAGAGGAAGTTCCAGCCCACCCCGAGCATGAACAGCGCGATCACGAACTGATGCAGGTCCACGCCGGAGAGCGCCACTGCGATACAGCCGAGATTGAGCAGCAGCCCCACGCCCATCACCGGCAGCGCGCCGATCCGCCGAATCAGGTGTCCTGTGAAAAAGCCCGGCGCAAACATGCCGATCACGTGCCATTCGAGGACAAGTGCGACGTCTTCGAACGGAAGGCTGCACACCTGCATGGCGATGGGCGTCGCGGCCATCAGCAAATTCATCACACCGTAGCCGAGCGCGCCGGAGACCGCAGCCACGATGAACACCGGCTGGCGCGCAATCTCGGAGAGCGGTCGGCCCCCTGTGGTCGCGCTCTTGACCGGCGGCGCAGGAAAATCGATGAACTGCATCATCGCCATCGAGACCAGCGCAATCAGCGCGAGGGCCAGGTACGCACCTGCGAAAGGCACCGCGAACCAGTTGCGGGTCACCGCGGCGAGATTCGGACCCGCCACCGCGCCGATCAGACCGCCAGCCATGACGAGCGAGACCGCCTTTTCTTGCCACCCGGGAGCGGCGAGCTCCGCCGCGGCAAAACGATAGAGACTGGCGTTGGCGTTGTAATAGCCGGCGACCACTGTCGCAAAGCAGAGAAGCCAGAAGTCCTTCCACACAGCGGCCTGCGCGCACAGCAGTGCCGAGACCAGAGCCACGGCAATGCCGATCTGGAACGAACGTCGCCGCCCGAGGCGCTGCTGCGTCTTCGCCACGAGACCGGTTGCCAGCGCGCCGCCCACCACATAGCCCATGACCGGCAGCGTCGCCATCCAGCCACGCGGCGCGAGTGCCAGCCCGACGAGACCATTGATCGCGATGAATGTGACGTTGTTCGTCAGGAACAGGCCTTGGCAGATGGTGAGCAGCCAGAGATTGCGATTCATGGGGATGGACGTTGCGGGGGGAGACAGAAAAATGGCGCCGCACGGCGCCATTTGTTTGCAAGGATCGGCACGCCGGCCGTCAGCTCTTCTGAAGCAAGCCGCTCAGTGATGACAACAGATCGTCGTGATTGCCCAGGCCCTCGGTCGGCACCTGGCCCTTCGGCGTCAGGTGGTCGATCAACGTCGGCAGCAGCGTGGCGAGCATCGGCAACAAGGTCGCACTGTTGACGCCGAGCTTTTGCGCGATGCCGGAGATGACGTCGCTGCCCAGCACGTCCTGCAACTGGCCGCCGGAAATGGGCGCGTTCTCGCCCTTGCCGATCCACGAGTTGACGACGTCACCCATTCCGGCCTGCTCGAACTTGGACACCAGCCCGCCCAAGCCGCCGGTTTCGCCGTTGTTGGCCAAGAGGCCGCCTAGCGCGCCGGCAATGCCGCCGAGGTCTCCCAGCCCGCCCGGGCCGCCGAGATTCCCGAGACCGCCTTCCTGAGGCTGCGGCTGCGCACCGCCGAGCACTTGACCGAGTACCGAATCGAGCAATCCCATGATGAGCTCCTGAAGCAATGAGGTGTGTGGAACGCGGACCTACTTGGAACGCGGTGGCCGCTTGGCCAGCAGGGGCTCGCTCACGCCCTGTACGCCGACCAGTCCAAGCACGGTCACGAGGGCATTCTGCGCGCCCTTCCACCCGTCTGTCACGTCGATCCATTCGGACAGTGCATGAAAGCCGCCAGTCTTGCCCCCGCTGCCGATGATGATGGCCGGAATGCCCAGGGACATCGGCACGTTCGCATCCGTGCTGGCGCCAGACAGCAGCGTCTTGTGGCCAAACGCGGCATTCGAGCGGACAACCGCCTCGACGATCACCGAGTCCGACCCCGTGCGGCCGCCGGGGCGATCACCGATCAGCTTGCTCGATGCGCTCAGCGTCGTGACGTTCCAGCGCTTGTTTTCCTCGGCCACCGCTTCGTCGATCGCGGCCAGCACCTTCTTTTCGGTGTCGAGCAGCGCGCCCATCTCGTCGGAGCGGATGTCCACCGCCATTCGCGCATCGGGCGCGATGGTATTGACGGACGTACCGCCGCTGACGGTTCCGACCGTGAAAGTGGTCTTGGGAAAGCTTGGCGTCTTGATGTCGGCGATCCTGGCGATGGCGCGGCCCATGCCGTGAATGGCGCTGGGCACCTGGCCGAAGGCCACGTAGCTGTGGCCGCCCGGACCCTTGAAGGTCACCTCGTAACGGTGGCTGGCCGTGCCGAGCACCACCGCGTTGCCGTCCGACGCGGGTTCGAGCCCAACCATGCCGTCAATGTCCGGATGGTCGCGAAAGATGGCCTTCATGCCACGCAGGTTGCCGAGCTCTTCCTCGCCGACATTGCCGACGAACATCAGGTCGCCGACCGTCTGTATCCTGTTGTCGTTCAGCACCTTGAGCCAGGACAGCAGCACGGAAAGGCCGCGCGTATCGTCCGAGATGCCGGGCGCATGAAGCTTGCCGTCGTGTTCCTTCACCTTGACGTCGGTGCCTGCCGGGAAGACGGTGTCGAGATGCGCCGAGATCAGCAGCGTCGGCCCGTTGCCGCTGCCCTTGCGCACGCCGATGACATTGCCTTCGGCGTCGATCCTGGCGTCGGTCAGGCCCAACGCCTTGAGGCGCGCGAGAAACGCCTCGGCGCGCTTCTGTTCTTTGAAAGGCGGCGCCTCGATCTCTGTGAGCAACTTCAGGTCGTCGATCGAACGCTCGTGGTCCGCCTTGACCGCATCGAGCAACTGCTTGATGTCCGGTGCGGCCATGAGCTGGGTGTAGGCTTGGTCGACCGCCGGCCGAACCTGCGAGGGTGTCGGCGCCACGGCGGATGTCTGGGCGTGCACGCCGCTGGCGTTACAGAGCACGGCAAGCATGACGGGCGCCATGCGCAAGGAAATGGAACAGGATGACATGGTGCTGCCGTGATGAAAACGAATTGAAAAGGGACGGGTTCCGGTACTACCCACCGGACAACAGCGCGAGTGCAGCCAGCGCGGCAGTTTCGGCACGCAACACACGTAGACCTAGCGTGAGCGGCGCAAACCCGCGAGCGATCGCTTCTTTTTCCTCCGAAGCGCTCAGCCCGCCTTCCGGACCGCTCAGCACCCAAGCGGCGCGGGGATCGCCCGACATGGCGTCACGCACGGGTCGGGTTCCTTCGGCAAGGCTCAGGATGAATCGCGCGGCATCGTCCGCAGGCGCTCCGAGCCAACCTGCCAACGGCCGAACGGGGTGGATCAACGGCACACGGTTGCGCCCGCACTGCTCGCATGCCGCGATCGCAATCGCTTCCCAGTGAGCGCGCTTCTTGTCGGCGCGTTCGCCTGCGAGCCGCAGCACGCCGTGCGCCGTCATGAGCGGCTGGATGCTCGCGACGCCGAGTTCGGTGGCTTTTTCGACTAACCAATCCATGCGCTCGTTGGCCGGCATTCCGACCGCCAGATGCACCGCACGAAAGGCCTCGCGCTCGATGGCCGTACGCGCGCCGACCTGGACGTCGACGTCGCTGCGTCCCATGCGCTGCACCGTCGCTGCGAACTCGCCGCCGCTGCCGTCGAACAGGATCAACGCGTCGCCGGGTTGCATTCGAAGCACCTGGACGTGGCGCGCAGCGCCGGGCGGCAGCGTGAGCGCGCTGTTCTCGGTCAGCGCCACGGCGCAGTGAAAACGCGCCGTCACATGCGTCCGTAGGCAAAGCCGCTCATCGGCTGCGTGCCTTCGATCTCGTCGATCACGCGCAGCAAGGGCGTGAGTTCGCGGTAGCGGCCGGCCGTAGCCCGGATGTAGGCGATGAACCGCGGCGTATCGCCCAAATACTTCGGCTTGCCGTCACGCAGCGTGAGTCGCGCGAAGATGCCGGCCACTTTCAGGTGACGTTGCAGCCCCATCCATTCGACGGCGCGGTAGAACGCGCCAAAATCGGCGTCGACCGGCAGACCGGCCTTGCGGGCCTGCTCCCAGTAGCGGACCGTGATATCGACCACGAATTCTTCATCCCAGCTCAGGAATGCATCGCGCATGAGACTTGCGATGTCATAGGTGATCGGGCCATGAACCGCGTCCTGGAAATCCAGCACGCCGAGCGCGGGGCCATCGTTGACCATCAGGTTGCGGGGCATGAAATCGCGATGCACGTACACGCGTGGCGAGGCAAGGTTGCTCTCCACGATGAGTCCGAAGCTGCGATCGAGGCGCTCCTTGAGCTGACCCTCCACGGGCAGGCCACGATGCTGCGCGATGTACCACTGCGGGAAAAGCGCCAGTTCGCGCTCGAGCAACGTCCGATCGTAGGGCGGCAGAACATCCGGCTTCGATGCCAGTTGCCACCGGATCAGCGCATCGATCGCCTGGTCGTAGAGGGGGCGCGCCGCGCCGGAATCTGCGGGATCGATCACGTCCAGCATGGTGTGAACGCCCAGGTCGTCGAGCAGCAGGAATCCATTGGCCCGATCCCATTCGAGCACGGTCGGCGCCGTGACACCGGCATCGGCCATGAGCTTGGCGACCTGCACGAATGGCGCGCTGTTCTCCTCGGTGGGCGGCGCGTCCATGACGATGCGGGTGGGTCCGCCGCCGCTCGTGTCCACTCGGAAGTAGCGCCGGAAGCTGGCGTCGGCTGAGGCGAGTCGCACGGTCTGCGGCAGCAGTTGGCGCGACGGTGCGATGCGCTCCATCCAGAGGTTGAACGCCTGAGCGCGGGCCGGATCGGTCCACGCCGGGGAAGGAAGGGGCGTCGCGGCGCCGCTGGCCGGGGGCAAAGAGGCTGTCATGGATAATTGATTCTACAAATCCGCCTCGCGCGGACCTTCTCAACTCGACGGCCTTCGGCGCCGCCCTTCCCCTCCAGACGATATTTATTCCGTACCGATGCCTGACCTGAACCGAGCCGCCTGGCGCCGGTGCCGCCCGCCTTTGCCGCTGGCGGTGCTGTCGCTTGCACTGCTGCATGCGCAAGTCGCGCGGGCGCAGGACGCGGAACTGGACGCACCGCTCGTGCTCAAGCGCACGCCGCAGCTGACCGAAGTCATCACCCCGGCACAACGCGGCCAGTTGCCGAGCTTCGTCGACGGCGATCGCATATCGGGCAGGCCCGACCTGGAGACGGTGGTCGAAGGCAACGCCACGCTGCGTCGCGGCGACACCTTCATTCGCGCGGACCGGCTGGAGTACTACCAGCCAGAAGATCGGGCCAGGGCGACCGGCAACGTCCACGTGAACCAGGCCGGCAACGTCTATGAAGGACCCGAACTCGAACTCAAGCTCGAAACTTTCGAAGGTTTTTTCAACAAGGTGCGCTACTCGTTTCTCGCCAACGGCGGACGGGGCGACGCAGAGCGCATCGACTTCATCGACAGCAATGTCTCGGTGGCCCGCATTGCGACCTACACCACCTGCCGCCCGGAAGACTATCCGGGCTGGATGCCGGCCTGGCTCCTGAAGGCCAAGACCATTACCACCGATACGGAAGAAAACATCGGGGTGGCGACCAGCGCCCAGATCAGCTTCATGGGTGTCACCACACCGCCGTTCCCTTCCGTCAGCTTTCCGTTGAGCAACGATCGCAAGTCGGGCATGTTGCCGCCCGTGATCGGCATCGACAGCGTGAACGGGGTCGAGGTGACGACGCCGTACTACTGGAACATCGCACCGAATCGCGACGCGACGTTCTATCCGACCGTCATGAGCAAACGCGGCATCAACCTCGGCAACGAGTTCCGCTATCTTGAAAGCACGTACCAGGGCGAGATCCGGGCCGACTACATGCCTGACGACCGTCTTCGCGATCGCGACCGCTGGGGCGTCTGGACGCAACACAGCCAGACCTTCGACCCCAAGCCCCTGGGCCTCGACTATTTCACCGGCTCGCTCAGCATCAATCGCGTGAGCGACAACGACTACTGGCGCGACTTCACGCGCACGCCGTCCCTCACGCAACGATTGCTGGCGAACGACGGCGCGCTCCGCTGGGGCGTGGGCGACTGGAGCGGCATGGCGCGCGCGCTGAGCTACCAGACGCTGCAATATGCGCCGTCGCCGATCATTCCGCCCTACGACCGGATGCCGCAGATCACGGCCAACTACAACAAATACGACTGGAACGGTTTCGACTTTTCGTTCAACAATGACTACACGCGCTTTCGTGGGGATCCGATCCTGCAGGGGCAGCCGGACGGGGAGCGTGCCTTCACGCAACTGAGCCTGAGTCGGCCGTTTCTCACGCCAGGCACCTTCGTCATTCCGAAGGTGATGGTGAACGCCCGCGCCTATCAGTTCGACGCGCCGATCAACGGCATCACCTCGGCCAACGTGACCGTGCCGACCTTCAGCCTCGACAGCGGCATGATCTTCGAGCGTGACGCCAGTTACTTCGGACGCGCATTCCGCCAGACGCTCGAGCCGCGTGCGTTCTATGTCTACACGCCCTTCCGCAACCAGAACGAATTGCCGAACTACGATTCGGCGGCCAACGACTTCAATTTCGCGACGGTTTACACGGAGAACGCGTTCTCCGGCAACGACCGCATTTCCGACAGCAATTTGCTCACGCTGGGCGTGACCTCGCGGTTGATCGATCCCGATACGGGCGCCGAGGCAGCCCGCTTCGGCATCGCGCAACGCCTGCGTTTTGCGGATGAACTCGTCACGCTGCCGGGCGGCATTCCTGTGACAGATCGTTTCAGCGACCTTTTGCTGGGCGCACAGATCAACTGGACCCCGAAGTGGACCTTCGACGGCACCGTCCAGTACAACCCCGATGATCACAATTCCGCACGCACCGCACTGAGTGCTCGCTATAGTCCAGGGCCCTATCGCACGATCAGCGCAGCCTATCGTTACCAGCAGACCACCTACGCGGCTGCCGCCGACGGCACCAGGGTCTCGAACAACGACGGTAGCCAATCGATCGATATCGGCTGGCAGTGGCCCATCAACGATCTATGGGGCGACAAGGGCAAGGACCTGGGAGCCGGACGTGGTCAAGGGGGCGGTCGCTGGTACGCTGTAGGCCGTCTGAATTACAGTCTGCTGGACAGCAAGCTGACCGACGGCGTGCTGGGCTTCGAATACGACGGTTGCTGCTGGATCGGTCGCGTGGTGGTGGAACGCATCACCACCGGGCAAGTCACAGCCAGCACGCGAATCATGTTCCAGCTTGAACTGGTCGGCTTCGCGAGCGTCGGAACGAGCCCGCTTCGCACATTGACGCAAAACATCCAGCGCTACACGCCTCTGCGCCAACCTGGCGCCGCGCCGAGCCGCTACACAAATTACGACTGAGATAGGGCTTCGCCATGAAACACATTCGCTCGATCCTTACGCTGGCTTGCCTTGCCACCCTGACTGCCGCCTCCGGCGCACAGGGCATCACAGACATCATGCGTTCCGGCCCACGCGTCGCGCCGCCTGTCCCGGCTGAACCACGGCCAGCGCAGAGCATTCAGCGCTCGGCCGAATACATCGTTGCGCTGGTCAACTCGGAACCCGTTACCAACACCGAGGTACAGGCACGCGTGCAACGCATCTTGAGGGAGAACCCCGAAGCCGAACGCATGCCGCGGCCGGAACTCACCCGCCTCGTGCTCGAACGGCTCATCAACGAGCATGCCCAATTGCAGATGGCGCAGGAAAACGGCATCAAGGTCGATGACCTTGCAATCGACCAGGCCGAACAGGCGGTGGCCCGGCAGAACCAGATCAGCCTGGTCGAATTGCGCCGTCGCGTCGCCGCTGAAGGCCTCTCGCAGGAGCAGTTCCGGCGCGAACTGCGCGACCAACTCATGCTGACTCGCTTGCGCGATCGCGAGATCGAGGCCAAGGTCAAGATCAGCGACGTAGAGGTCGACCAGTTCATTCGCGAGCAGCGTGCCGGCGGCAATGCGGCGATCGCACCGAACATCAACATTGCGCAGTTGCTCGTCGCCGTGCCCGAGAACGCGAGCGATGCGGACGTGGCAAAGCTGCAGCAGCGCGCCCAGAGCCTGGCCCAGCGTGCCCGTGCCGGCGAGGACTTCGCCAAACTCGTTCAAGAGAACTCCGATGCGGATCGCAATGGCGGCGGCGCGCTTGGAGTGCGCAGCGCCGAGCGCTACCCGCCGCTCTTCGTCGAAGCCACACAATCGACCCCGGTCAACGGGATTGCGGGACCGATCCGGTCGGGCGCGGGCTTCCATGTGCTCAAGCTGCTTTCCAAGTCGCAGCCCGGCGCGACCGACGCCCTCGTGACGCAAACGCATGTGCGCCACATCCTCCTGCGCAACGACCCCAAGCGCACCACTGCGCAATCGGTTGCGCAGCTTGCGGAGTTCAAGGATCGCGTGAAGAAAGGCTCGGCGGACTTCGCGAGCCTGGCGCGAGACAACTCGGAAGATGGAAGCGCCAAGGACGGCGGCGACCTCGGTTGGGCGCGCCCTGGCCAGTTCGTGCCCGAGTTCGAGGACGCCATGAACGGCCTTGCACCCGGGCAGATCAGTGATCCGGTGGTGTCGCGCTTCGGCGTCCACCTGATCCTGGTGGAAGGCCGTCGCGAGGCCAAGCTCACCCAGACCGAGCAACGCGAAGCTGCGCGCACGGTGCTGCGCGAGAAGAAGATTCAACAGGCCACCGAGACCTGGGCCCAGGAAGTTCGCACGCGGGCTTACGTCGAATACCGCGAGCCGCCCCAATCCTGATGGGCCATCCAGAGGCCTGGCGCTTTTCCTCGTGAGCCGCGCCCATATCCCCCGCAAGCGCTTCGGACAGCACTTCCTCGCTGACGCCGGCATCATCGATGCCATCGTTCGCGAGATCGCCCCGAAACCTGGCGACCCCATGGTCGAGATCGGCCCTGGCCTCGCCGCACTCACGCAACCGCTTGTCGAGCGCCTGGGCCGCTTGACGGTAATCGAGCTCGACCGGGATCTGGCACAGCGTTTGCGCGGCCATGGTCAATTGAACGTGGTCGAATCCGATGTCCTCAAGGTGGACTTCGGCGCCCTTGCGGCCAGGTTGGTCGTGCCGCCCTCCACGGCCTTGCGCGTGGTCGGCAACCTGCCCTACAACATCTCGACGCCCATCCTCTTTCATCTGCTCGGCTTCGCGCATCTGATTGCCGACCAGCACTTCATGCTGCAGAAGGAAGTGATCGATCGCATGGTCGCCCGACCGGCGACCTCGGACTACGGACGCCTGAGCGTCATGCTGCAGTGGCGCTATGCGATGGAAAACATCCTTTTCGTGCCACCCGAGAGCTTCGATCCTCCGCCGCGCGTCGACAGCGCCGTGGTGCGCATGGTGCCCTTCGCAGAGCCGCCGGAGGTTGACGCCGAACGGCTCGGCGAAATTGTCCAGATCGCTTTCAGTCAGCGCCGCAAACTACTGCGCCACAGCTTGGGCAAGTGGCTGGATCAAAAGGCCTTCACCGGCACCTTCGACACCCAACGCCGCGCCGAAGAGGTCCCGGTCCACGAATACATAACCCTGGCCCAACAGTTCCCGAAATAAGAAAAGCCCGTCAGTGACGGGCTTTTGTTCGTGAAACACCGCGGAACCGGCTCAGCCGGGCCGCTGGTGTTGCCCCCGGTAGGGGGTTGGCGGCCACACGAAGTGGGCAAGCCTGGGGGCGAGCAACATTTAAGCGGCGGCGAGCCAGTATCCCGCGTTAAACGGGCTGCTCATGCGCAGCGCCAACGGAGACACGTCGACCAGTTTGTCGGTCGGCATCTTTTCTGCCGACGGATCGGGATTCTCGACTTCGATATGGGCGGCCGGTGCGGCGCCGTTTTGAGCCTCGTTAGCCCGTTCTGCTTGGCTGGTTTGTGCAGAACGGGCTACAGAAAAGAATAGAAGCACCGGAAGGGAATCTTCCGATCCCCCCAGTAGTCGGCGGCGTCGCGGAAGATGTCGAGCAACTGCTCGCGCGCTTCCTTGTCGAACTTCGCGTTGGCCGGGATCTGCTCGAGGACGATGACGAAACCGGGTTGCGGGCCCGATTTGTGCAGCGGATCGGTCATGCAGTCGTACAGCGCATCGAAGTTCTTACCGAAATGCTGCGGAAACATGAACTGCTGAGCGATCAGATCCAGCACGTCCTGCTTGGTCTGGGCGTTGCCAAGGTTGGCATACAGAAAGTGCTGACCGGCCGCATGTGCTGCCTCTTGCAGGTCATTCACGCGAAATGCGCGAATCGACTGCACGATGTTCGGTCGCACGCCACGAAGGGATAGGGTCATCTCCGCTGGTCTTTCCATGGTTGTAGTCATCATTTCGTCAGGACGCTCTTCTGCGCCTCTCCAATTCAATTCATCGCTCAAGGTACGATCCGTCGAAAGCTCTCGTAATGATCTGCCGTGTACCAGCAGGCCGATGGTGTCGTGCGCTCGCCACCGCAGACGATGCGTCGTGCACCACGATCGCGCGAACCGGGCGTATCGACCGTGTACTCTCGGTAGTGGCCTCGGCGCTCCTGCGGCAACAGGCGTTCGCGATTGCCGAACACCACACCGTCTTTTTCGTGCCGGAAAGGGCCACCGTTCAAAATGGCCTCATAAGTACGCTGGCCTTGCACCGGCAATTCGGCCAGCGCGATCGATTCCCGTGCCGGCTGACCGGCTTCGGTGCCAAACCATTCGCGTGCCTGTACTCCAGTGGCGAGGGCTACCAGCAAAATGCTAGTGAGCGCAAACTTGGAAACAGGGGACGTGATCGAGGCGTAAGCCGCCATGGGGCACCAGAAGAAAAAGAGCGAGGGCCGAATTGGGGGGCCAACCCGTTGGGGTTAACCCGCAAATTCAAGCCCGCAAGTGTGCACCAGAGGCACGCAAATAGCAAGCACCTGCCCAATCTTTGAGCAGGTACAAGGGTTTGCAACAGACTCCGAAGTTAGCGACCGCTGTCGCTTTCAGACCTATCGCTCGGCGTTTGCGTCGGCCACCGTGAGCGCTGTCATATTCACGATGCGGCGAACAGTCGCGCTTGCCGTGAGAATATGCACAGGTTTGGCTGCGCCGAGGAGGACCGGGCCAATGGCGATATTGCCGCCGGCCGCGGTTTTGAGTAGGTTGTACGAAATGTTGGCCGAATCGATGTTCGGAAACACGAGCAAATTGGCGTCGCCAGCCAGGGCGCTGTGCGGCATCACCGCGGCGCGTTGCTTTCCGTCCAATGCAACGTCGCCGTGCATTTCGCCGTCGACTTCGAGCCAGGGTGCCTGCGTGCGGAGCAATTCGAGCGTCTGACGCATCTTGATGGCGCTCGGCTGGTTGCTGCTGCCGAAATTCGAATGCGACAAAAGCGCTGCCTTGGGCTTCAGCCCAAAGCGCATCATTTCTTCCGCCGCCATGGTCGTGATTTCTGCCAATTCCGCAGGCGTCGGGTCGTAGTTGACGTGCGTGTCGACCAGGAACACCTGCCGGTCGGGCAAGAGAAGGCCGTTCATGCAGGCGTAAATGGGCACGTTCTGCGATGGCCCGGCGGACCCACCCGCACGCTTGCCAATGACTTGGTCGATGTAGTGCAGATGAATCGTCGTGGTGCCCCAGGTACCGCAGATCATTCCGTCGACGTCGCCCTTGTGGAGCAACATCGCGCCGATCAGCGTCAGGCGGCGGCGCATCTCGATCTTTGCGGTCTGCACAGTCGTGCCCTTGCGTTCGGTCATGCGGTGGTAGGTCTGCCAGAAGTCGCGGTAGCGATGGTCCTGCTCGACGTTCACGATGTCGTAGTCAAGGTCCTGCTTCAGACGGAGACCGAACTTCTCGATGCGTTGCGCAATGATTGCCGGGCGACCGATCAACGTGGGCCGCGCGATGCCTTCGTCAACGACGATCTGCGCAGCGCGCAGCACGCGTTCTTCCTCGCCTTCGCAGAAAGCGACGCGCTTCTTCTGCGCGCGCTTGGCGGCGTCGAAGAGGGGCTTCATCAACGTACCCGAGGCGTAGACGAAGGTCTGCAGCTTGTCGCGGTAGGCGTCGAGGTCGGCAATCGGGCGCAGCGCCACCCCACTTTCGGCTGCGGCCTTGGCGACGGCGGGCGCGATCTTCATCATGAGCCGCGGATCGAAAGGCTTGGGGATCAGGTACTCGGGCCCGAAGCTGAGCTTCTCGCCAGCGTAAGCCGCCGCCACGCGCTCGCTCTGCTCGGCCTGGGCGAGTTCTGCAATGGCGTGCACTGCAGCGACCTCCATCTCATCGGTGATCGTAGTAGCTCCGCAGTCCAGCGCGCCGCGGAAGATGTACGGAAAGCACAGGACGTTGTTGACCTGATTCGGGTAGTCGGTACGGCCGGTCGCCATCACCACATCGTCGCGCACGGCGTGCGCGTCTTCCGGCGTGATTTCGGGATTCGGATTGGCCAGCGCGAAGATCACGGGCTTCGCTGCCATCTTCGCCACCATCGCAGGCTTGAGCACACCACCAGCCGACAGGCCGAGGAACACGTCGGCGCCTTCAATGACTTCGGCCAGGCTGCGCGCCTGCGTCTTCTGCATGTACTGCCGCTTGTCGTCGTCCATCAACTCGGTGCGTCCTTCGTAGACGACGCCCGCGAGGTCGGTCACGTAGACGTTCTCGCGCTTCAGTCCGACCTTCAGGAGCAGATTCAGACAGGCCAAGGCCGCAGCGCCGGCACCGGAGGTCACGAGCTTGACCTGCGAGATGTCCTTGCCGACCACCTTGAGGCCATTGAGCATCGCCGCGGCCACGGTGATGGCGGTGCCGTGCTGGTCGTCGTGGAAGACCGGAATCTTCATGCGCTTGCGCAGTTCACGCTCGACGTAGAAGCAATCCGGCGCCTTGATGTCCTCGAGGTTGATGGCGCCAAAAGTGGGCTCGAGTGCCGCGATCACTTCGACAAGTTTCGCGGGGTCCTTCTCATCGATCTCGATGTCGAAGACATCGACGCCGGCGAACTTCTTGAACAGGACGCCCTTGCCTTCCATCACTGGCTTGGAAGCCAGCGGCCCGATATCACCGAGGCCGAGAACCGCCGTGCCGTTGGAGATGACCGCTACGAGATTGCCGCGCGCCGTGTATTTGAAGGCATTGACAGGGTCCTTGACGATTTCCTCACAGGGCGCCGCGACGCCGGGCGAATAGGCCAGCGCCAGGTCGCGCTGATTGATCATCTGCTTGGTCGCAGCAATCGAGATCTTTCCGGGAACGGGATGCTCGTGGTACTCGAGGGCAGCGCGGCGCAGCTCGGCACGTTTGTCCTCGGGTGTGGGGATCGATGAAGTCGAATCGGACATTGGGCCATGCCTCCAGTGACGCTTCTTGCAAAAGGGCGCCGATTGTAGACCTCGACTTTCACGCGGCGCCGCCGCGCCGCGCGGAACCCGCGACTTGGGTGCGAGGCGTAACGGGCGGCTGTTCCTACTTCTTCTACTTATTCTTCCTATTTAGATTAGTAGTAGTAGTAAGGGCCGCCCTTCGCTGTGGACAGGGGCATTTTCTTGTTGCGCGACAAGGGCTTGCTGAAGCCGAGGCACTGTGGGCAGCCGCGCTTCGGTGCTGTCACGGCGAAGCGAACAACTTTGACAAACACGTCTCGCCTGTGGATAAGTGTCGGGTTGTGCCGGAACTGTCCCCAGGGTTGTCCTTTGAACGCTGTGGCAATATGCCCGTCACGGCAAAACCCCTGCAAAGCGAGGAGCGACCATGGCCCTGATGGATTTCATCAAGAAGCAGTTCATCGACATCATTCAATGGACCGAGACCGGCGACGGAACGCTGGCCTGGCGCTTTCCGATGGCGGACATGGAAATCCAGAACGGTGGATCGCTCACCGTGCGCGAATCGCAGATTGCGGTTTTCGTGAACGAGGGTCAGGTGGCTGACGTGTTCGGGCCGGGCATGTACAAGCTCACCACCCAGACGCTGCCAGTTCTCACCTACCTCAAGAACTGGGACAAGCTCTTCGAGTCGCCCTTCAAGAGCGACGTCTACTTCTTCAGCACACGTCAACAGGTCGACCAGAAGTGGGGCACGCCGCAGCCCATCACCGTGCGCGACAAGGACTTCGGTGCAGTGCGCCTGCGCGCTTTCGGCAACTACAGCTTCCGAATCAGCGATGCCAAGCTGTTCCACACCGAGATCTCGGGCACGCGCGACGTCTACACGGTGGCCGACCTCGACGGACAACTGCGGGGCCTTGTGCTGCAGAACATCAGCAACGCGATCGCTTCGAGCGGCGTCCCTTTCCTCGATCTCGCAGCCAATCAGATCGGATTTGCGCAGGCGCTCGCGACGCAGCTGGTGCCCGAGTTCGCCAAGATCGGCGTCAGGCTCGAGACCATCACGGTCCAGAACGTCTCGTTGCCTGAAGAGCTTCAGAAGATCCTCGACCAGAAGATCGGCATGGGCATGGTCGGCAACGACATGGGCAAGTTCATGCAGTACCAGACCGCGCAGGCAATTCCGAAGTTTGCCGAAGGCGCCGGTAGCGGCGGCGGCGGGATCGCGGGTGATGCGATGGGTTTGGGCGCCGGTGTCGCCCTGGGCCAGGTGCTCGCGCAGAACCTTGCGCAGGGGCTGGGCCAGGGAAATGCTGCGGCCGCCGTCGCGGCGGGACAGCAGCAGCAACCGGTCGTCGCCGTGGTCAATCCGGCCGACGTGATGACGACGCTCGAGAAGCTCGGCGAACTCAAGAGCAAGGGAATCCTCACGCAGGAAGAATTCGACGCCAAGAAGGCAGAGCTTCTGAAGAAGCTCGTCTGATCCGCTCGCGTTGGCCACCGCCTCCCCCCAGCAGCGCTATTACCGCGCGCCCTGCCCGGGCTGCGGCGCGCCGGTCGAATTCCGATCGGCACAGTCGACGCACGCCGTGTGCCCCTACTGCCACAGCACTGTGGTGCGGCAGGGGGAAACACTCGCGCGCATCGGCAAGATGGCGGAGCTGTTCGACGATTTCAGCCCGCTGCAACTGTTCGCGGCTGGCCGCTACCAGGAGCGGCCCTTCACACTCGTTGGCAGGCTGCAGTACGGCTACGAAGGTGCGCGCTGGACCGAGTGGATTGCCGCGCTGGAGGGCGACCGCACCGGCATCCTGAGCGAGGACAACGGCGCCTACGTCTTCACGCTGCCGTTCGAACTGCAGCGCCCTGCCCCACCCGCAGTCGATCTTCGTGTCGGTGCGACCACCGCATTCAACGGCCAGAGCTATACGGTCGCCTCGAATGAACAGGTCGCACTGGTGTCTGCGCAGGGTGAATTGCCGCGGCTGCCAGAGCTCGGTCGACGGTTTCCGGTCGTTGAACTGCGCAACGATCAGGGGCAGGTCCTCAGCCTCGACTACGACACGGACCCGCCAGGCGCATACCTCGGCTGTGCGGTGCGCCTCGAAGACCTTCAGCTGACGGGTCTGCGCGACGAGTCGGCGAAGGAGGAGAAGGGGCGCAGCTTCAACTGTCCGAACTGCGGTTCGCCGGTGACGGTCAATCTGGCCGACAGCAAGAGCGTCACTTGCTCCTCCTGCAACAGCATCATCGATCTCTCGCAAGGCATTGGCGGCGAACTGCGGCATGCAACGCAGGATGAACCCATCCAGCCGCTGATTCCGCTGGGCACTGTCGGACAAATGCAGGGCGTCGACTGGCAGGTGGTCGGCTTCCAGCACCGCATGGGCGTCGCGCCCGGCGACGACGAGCATTTCGGCTGGAGCGAATACCTGCTGTTCAACAAGAAGCGCGGCTTCAGCTTCCTCGTCGACGCGGAGGACGGTTGGAGCATGGTGAAGCCGACGACCGGCGCGCCGACCATGGCCGAGAACGGGTCGAAGGCCACCTATCTGGGCAAGGTCTACCAGCAGCAATACGCCTACAACGCGGAGACGAGCTACGTTGCCGGCGAGTTCTACTGGCAGGTGCAGCGCGGGCAGAAGACCTTCAATCGCGATTTCGCCGCAGGGACTTCGCTGCTGTCGATGGAGCGTTCCGCGAACGAGTTGACCTGGTCGTCCGGCAGCAAGATCGACAGCGCCACGGTGGCGGCTGCTTTCAAGCTCGGCGGCCGGCAGGATATGTTCAAGCGCAATGATGCGTCGCCGGTGAGCGCGGCATCGGGCCTGGGATGCGGCACCATCATCCTGATCATCGTGGTGATCATCATCCTGCTGATCATCCTGAGCACATGCAGCAGTTCGAGCGGCTCGGGCGGCATGCGCAGCGCAGGCGGCTCGTACGGCGGCTATTCCAGTGGCGGCGGCCACAAGTAATGATTTTTCTCCGGAGGTCCTCTCATGACACTTGAATGGTTGAAGCCCGACGTCATCCTCGGATCGCTCGTCTATGCGGTGATCGGCGTGATGATCTTCTGGTTTTTCTTTCTGCTGATCGACAAGATCACGCCTTACGACCTGTGGCTGGAGATCGTCGAGAAGCAGAACGTGGCGCTGGCTCTCGTGGTCGCGGCGATGAGTCTCGGGATCTGCATCATCGTCGCAGCGGCTATCCATTGAGCGTCAGCGAAGTCGCCGTGTCGGCGCATACGGCCGCGAAGAGCGGCCCGCAGCCTGTCGAAATCGCGCTGCTGGGCAGCGTGTTCGTGGTCGCCGCTTGCGGGCTGGTCTACGAACTCAGCGCGGCGGCGCTGAGCTCCTACCTGCTCGGCGACTCGGTGCTGCAGTTCAGCACCGTCATCGGCACCTACCTCTTCGCGATGGGTGTCGGCTCCTGGCTCTCGCGCTATTTCGACCGGCAGCTGCCGGCCCACTTCCTGCGCATCGAGTTGCTGGTGGCATTGGTCGGCGGCACGCTGCCTGCAGTTCTCTTCGTCGCCAACGCGTACGTACCGGGCGCCTTTCGCTTGTTGCTGTATGGCCTGGTGCTGGCAGTTGGCGTGCTCGTCGGCCTCGAGATTCCGCTGGTCATGCGCATCCTGCGGCGCAACATCGTGCTCAAGGAACTGGTCTCGCAGGTGCTGACCTTCGACTACCTCGGCGCGCTCGCGGTGTCGATCGCGTTTCCGCTTTTGCTCGTGCCGCAGCTCGGCATGATCCGCACGGGCCTCTTGTTCGGGCTCATGAACGCCGCCGTTGCGGTGTGGGCGCTTTGGATGTTTCGGCACGAGCTGCGTCGGGGCGGAGCGCACGCGGTGGCCTGCGGGCTGGTGCTCCTGGCGCTCGTGGCCGCGTTCGTGTTCGCGGAGCGCATCACGACATTGGCGGAGGACAAGTTCTATCAGGACCGGGTCGTGTTCAGCGCAACATCACCCTACCAGCACATCGTGGTCACGCGTGGGGCGTCGGGGCACCGCCTCTTTCTCAACGGCAACCTCCAGTTCGCCGAGCGCGACGAGTACCGCTATCACGAAGCATTGGTTCACCCGGTGATGGCCGCGCACGGTGCGCCGAAGAAGGTCGCCGTGCTCGGCGGGGGCGACGGCATGGCGGTACGCGAGATCCTCAAATACCCTTCGGTCGAAAGCGTGACGCTGGTCGAACTCGATCCAAACATGACGCGTCTCTTCACCGAACACGAGACTCTCGCGGCCCTGAACGGCGGAGCACTGAAATCCCCGAAGGTGCACATCGTCAACACCGACGCCTTTCAATGGCTTCAGCAGCCGGGTGACATATTCGACGTGATCGTGGTCGACTTTCCCGACCCGACCAACTTCGCCATCGGCAAGCTCTACACCAGCTCGTTCTATGCATTGCTCGACAAGCGCCTGTCCGCCAGCGGCTATGCGGTGATACAGACCACTTCGCCACTGATCGCACGCAAGAGTTTCTGGACGGTGGCCACGACCATCGAAGCCGTCGGACTGCATGCCACGCCGTATCACGCACACGTGCCCAGCTTCGGCGAATGGGGCTACATCATCGCCAGCCGGCGGCCGTATCGCTTGCCGGATTCCTTGCCAACGGGTCTGCGCTTTCTTTCGACGGAAACCTTGCCGCTGCTGTTCGACTTTCCGCTCGACATGGCGCGCGTGCCGACCGAAGTGAATCATCTGTCGAACCAGGTCCTGGTCACGACCTACGAGCAGGAATGGGGCAAGCGATGACTTGCGGCAGGCCCGGATCGGACGCCGGATGAGGCGCCGTCGGTTCCTCGGCGTGGCTGCAGGCGCGGCCATGCTCGCGGGCTGCAACGCGTCGCACGACATCCAGGGCGGCTTTACCGGCATCGACGTCGCGCGAGGACACGCACTGCGCGACGGCGCATGGGGCGGCGGCGGAGCGCCGGAGCTTGCGCGGCGCACGCGTGTCGTGATTGCGGGCGGTGGGATTGCAGGTCTCGCTGCGGCGCGGGCGCTGCGCCTTGCGGGCGTCGACGACTTCGCGCTGCTCGAACTCGAAGACACGGCGGGCGGCAACAGCCGCGGCGGTGCGGTCAACGGGATCGCATGCCCGCTCGGCGCGCACTATCTGCCGGTTCCCGGCGACGACGCGCACGAAGTCCAGGACCTGCTTGAAGAACTGGGCCTGCGTCAGCGCGTGGCGGGTCGCTGGGCGTACGACGAGCGATACCTGTGCCACAGCCCTCAGGAACGCCTCTTCTTTCACGGCGCATGGCAGGACGGGTTGTTGCCCACGGAGGGCGTTGGCGAGACCACCCTTGTGCAGTACCGCCGCTTTTCTCAGCGCATCGAGGCGCTACGCCGCGAAACCCGGTTCGTGATCCCCACGCTGAGGGCTGAAACCGCGCCGCCGCTGCTTGCGCTGGATGCGCAGCCTTTCCAGACCTGGCTCGACCGTGAAGGCTTCACCGACCCCCATCTTCGGTGGTATCTCGACTACTGCTGTCGCGACGACTACGGCGCGGGCATGGCCTTCGTGTCAGCGTGGGCTGGAATCCACTATTTCGCCAGCCGCCACGGCTTTCATGCGCCGGGCGACGACAACGCGGAACGCGATGCGGTGCTGACCTGGCCCGAGGGCAACGGCTGGCTCACGCGCCGGCTCGCCCAGCCACTGGGTGAGCGGCTGAAGACAGGGCATGCCGTGACGCGCATCGCGGAGGGCCGCGGCGGCGTGGAGGTGGACGCCTTCGATGTCGTCACTCGATCACGCGTGCGCTGGCACGCCGAGCGGTGCATCGTCGCGCTGCCTGCGTTCATTGCCGTGCGCGTTGTTGAAAACCCGCCCGAACTGCTGCGCCGAGCTGCGTCATCGCTGAGTTACGCGCCCTGGCTCGTCGCCAATGTGCATGTGCGCGAGCCGCTGGCCGATCGACCCGGCGCGGCGCCGAGTTGGGACAACGTGGTCTTCGGAACGCGCGGGCTCGGCTACGTGGACGCTCGCCACCAGACACTGGATCCGACGCCGCGCGCCACGGTACTGAGCTGGTACCGGCCGCTCGGGCCGAGCGGTTTCGACGGACCCGATGGCCGGCGCCTGCTGCTCGATCGACCCTGGTCCGGCTGGCGCGACGACCTGCTCGCCGAACTGTCGGTGCCGCATCCCGATCTTGCTGGCGTCGCGACGCGCATCGACATCACGCGGTATGGCCACGCGATGGCCGCCCCCACGCCCGGCCTGCTGGGGCGACTGGGTTCGGACGGCCGCGTCGTCGCGGGACGCCTGGCCTTTGCGCACAGCGACTGGTCGGGCTATTCGATCTTCGAGGAAGCCTTCACGCGCGGTCATCTCGCGGCTGCCGCGGCGTGAGCCTTCACCGCCGCCTCAACCGCGCATCAGCGCTTCGATCTCGTCGCCCTTGACCGGCACGCCGCGCGAGATGAGCTCGCAACCGGTCTCCGTGACGATTGCGTCGTCCTCGATGCGGATGCCGATGTTGTGGAACTGCTCGGGCACGCCCTCGGCGGGGCGTACGTAGATGCCGGGCTCGATCGTCAGCACCATGCCCGGATGCAGGATGCGGCTCGGCCGGTTCTTGATGATCTCGTTGGAGAGCGGATCCCGGCGCTCGCTCACCTCGCCGACCTGCGTGGGTTCGACGTAGCTGCCGCAATCGTGGACGTCCATGCCCAGCCAGTGCCCGGTGCGGTGCATGTAGAAGGGGAAGTAGGCACGCTTTTCGATCACATCGTCAACGCTGCCCACCTTGTTGGCATCGAGCAGACCCAGGTCGAGCATGCCCTGCGAAAGTACTTTCACGCTGGCTTCGTGCGGATCGTTGAAGCGCTGGCCTGGGCGGGTCACCGCGACGGCGGCATCCTGGCTCGCCAGGACCAGGTCGTAGAGGGCGCGCTGCGGCCCGGTGAATTTGCCGTTCGCGGGGAAGGTGCGCGTGATGTCGCTCGCGTAGCCGTCGAGTTCGCAGCCCGCGTCGATCAGCACGAGTTCGCCGTCGCGCACCGGCGCGGTGTCGGCGCGGTAGTGAAGAACGCAGGCGTTGGCGCCTGCCGCGACGATCGAGCTGTAGGCCGGGTACTGCGATCCGCCCAGCCGGAATTCGTGCAGCAGTTCCGCGTCGAGGTGGTACTCGCGCACGTCCTTGCCTTCACGGAGCATCCGCGCCGACAGCTGCATCGCGCGGACGTGCGCCCTGGCGCTGATCTGCGCTGCCCGGCGCATCGTGTCCTGCTCGTAGGCGTCCTTGACGAGCCGCATTTCGTCGAGGGGCCCGCAAAGGTCGCGCTGCTCTTCGGGGCACAGCGCGCCGAAGCGCACGCGCGCGCGCACGGCGGAAAGCCAGCCGTCGACCCGCGTCTCCAGTCCCTTGTGCGTCGCGAAGGGATACCAGACCACCGACTTGTTCTCCAGCAGTCGCGGCATCCGGGTGTCGAGTTCGTCGATCGAGTAGGCCTCGTCGACACCCAAGGCTGCCGGCGCCGCGTCGGGGCCCAGCCGGTAGCCGTCCCAGATTTCGCGTTCCAGATCCTTGGGGGCGCAGAACAAGGTCGACCGGCCGTCGCCGCTCAACACCAGCCAGGCGCTCGGCTCGGTGAAGCCGGTCAGGTAATAGAAATAACTGTCGTGGCGGAACAGAAAGTCGCTGTCGCGATTGCGCTGCCGCTCCGGCGCGGTGGGGATGATCGCAATCCCGTCGGCACCCAAATAAGTAGAAAGATGTAAACGGCGGGGAGCTTGATGATTTGCGGTCATAACGTCACCATTCGATACCTTTGTAAGTACGCACCCAGTGCGAAAAAAACATTAAGAAAGGGTTTGAAAGAAGGTTTGCTCCGTAGGACTCTTCCCACGTAAAAAGCTCGACTTGTTATTTTGGAGGTGTTTTTTGTTGAATGTTCTACATAAGAGCGCGATTCTGCTTGCGGTAGGCGCCAGCGTGCTCACCGGTTGTGGTGGCGGCGGTGGTGGTGGAGGCGGCGGGTTTCCCGCGGCCGGCGCTGCGAACGCGGCTGCGGCAGCAGTCACTGCAGGCACATCGGCCAACGCGGCAACACCAGGCAGTACCTCTTCGGGCGCCAGCCCCGGCAGCGGCGGCTTGTCGTCGGGCGGCACGCCGCTCGGCACCACACCGGCTGCAACGACCTTCTGTTCGACCCAAAGTACCGACATCGTCGACGCATCTTCCAACATCGTGGCTGCCCAGTACACGGCCATGGCGGCGCAATTGAGCAAGGACGCCGGCATCGCCTACCGCTACGGTCCTGACGCCACGTCTTGCGGAACCGCCAACACGGGCTCCTCGCTGAGCCAGCGCACGGACACCAAGCTCACCGCGCCGGCGCAGGACGTCCCGTTCTACTGGTCGGTCGGCGGTCCTGTGACGAGCAAGGCCTCGGCGTTTTCGACGAACCAGGCGAACGCGCTCTTTGCGGCGGACGACCCGACGCAGCGTGTCGGCGTGAGTCTGCTTCAGACCTCCGCCTACATGTACAACGTGTTCGCCCAGCTGCCGCAGCTTGCCTGGCAATTGGACCAGTTGACGGGCAAGGGCATCGACACGCCGAACGTCATGAACTACAAGGCCGCCAGCATCACCAGCGGCAACCCGGTGGCCCTCGGCCGTTGCACGGGTGCGGCCGGCTTCTGCGCCGAAGGCGTGGTCGCCTTCCAGAACGGCGTGATCGGTACGGTGAGCAGCACCACTGCAAGCAACAACGCGACGGCCACGCTAGGGCCCAACAAGGTGCCCACGGGCGTTGCGGTGACCAACGGCAACGAGTTCGCGCTGGTGACGGTGTGGGACACCGCGGCGCTGAAGGGCCAGGTTGCCGTGGTGGCACTGGCCGGCCTGTGCGACGGCTGCTCCATCAACAATCCGGCGGGCTGGTACAA
>NZ_JBFTNY010000019.1:0-126420 GCF_056397705.1 Variovorax sp. 05L425
TTCACACTACTTCCGGGGTCGCGAAGGTATGCCAGGACGGGCCAATCAAGGCGCGCGACGCCGCATGTGCGTTGGCACATGCAAGGAGCGCAACGCCGAGTGGCCCGTCCTGGCATACCTTCCCTTCGGGTTGCCGTGCAAAGGGGCCGTCTGCGGCGTTGCCCWCGCTTGCAAGGCCACAGCCTTGCTGCGCGCGGGCGCCTTGCATCCAGCCCCTTTGCACGGCAACGCGATCCCCGGAAGTAGTGTGAACAGGCCCTAGCAGCGCTTCGATGGCCTCAGCGGCGCTGCCGTTCGCGGGCACGCCGCACCTGGCGGCTCTGCAGTGCCTCTTCAGCCGCGCGCGCCTTCGCCGCCTTTTTCTCGCGCCGCTTGCGCGACAGCCAGCGACCGAACAGGAAGCTCGCGAAGCCGCTCGCCACGGCAATGAAGAGACCGATGACGCCGGCTGCTTCCATCTGTGCGTACCCGTTGCGTTACTGGACGCGCACGATGCTCGTGGGCTTGAAGCCGAGATCGGCCGCCTTGCCCTTGCGTGCGCGAGCGGCGCGCGCGTTGTTGAGCGTGCGAATTTCCAGCGTCTCCTCGCGGTCCTTGGCGCCGCGACCGATGCCTTCGATCTTCACGCTGCGCGTGTAGGCGGCCGCGCCTGCGAGCGTGTCCTTGGCTTCGAGGTCGATCAGCGTGAGTCCGCGTCCGCCCTTCGGCAGCGCCTTGAGTTCGGCGATCTCGAAGGTCAGGATGCGTCCGCCGGTCGACGCGCAGGCCACATGCGTGGCCGCCGGCATCGGCTCGGCACCCCCGGCGCCACCCACGAGCGAGGGCTGGCACAACTGCTCGCCTTCGCCCACATCGACGAAGGCCTTGCCGCCGCGCTGGCGCGAGATCATGTTCTCGACCGCCGCGATGAAACCGTAGCCGCCGGTGCTCGACAGCAGCAGATTGGCACCCAGCGGCCCCGCGAAGTAATGCGCCACGTGCGTACCGCTCTCGAGATCGATCAGCGTCGTGACCGGCTGGCCGTCGCCCCGTCCACCCGGCAGCGAAGCCACCGGCACGCTGTAGACCCGCACACTCTTGTCCTTGGCGGTGCCGAAGACGAGCAACGTGTCGACCGTGCGGCACTCGAAGGCGCCGTACAGCGCGTCGCCCGACTTGAAGCTGTATTCCGGCGCGCCCGCGCCCGCCGCGCGCTCGCTGGCCCAGCCCTTCTGCGTGCGGACCCAGCCCTTCTGCGACACGATGACCGTGACGGGTTCGTCGACCACGCGCACCTCCGCGACAGCACGCTTCTCGGCCTGGATCAGCGTGCGACGCGGATCTTCGAAGCTCTTGGCGTCGGTCTCGATTTCCTTCACCAGCAGCCGGCGCAATGCGGCCGGGCTGCCGAGGATCTCTTCGAGCTTCTTCTGGTCTTCGCGCAGGCCTTTCAACTCCTGCTCGATCTTGATGGCTTCCAGCCGCGCGAGTTGACGCAGCCGGATTTCGAGGATGTCCTCGGCCTGCCGGTCGCTCAGGTTGAAGCGCGCGATCAGCGCGGCCTTCGGCTCTTCGGCCGCGCGGATGATGGCGATCACCTCGTCGATGTTCAGCAGCACCAGCTGCCGGCCTTCGAGGATGTGAATGCGGTCCTGGACCTTGCCGAGCCGATGGCGCGAGCGCTTCTCGACGGTGATTTCGCGGAACGCGATCCACTCGTTGAGCATCTGGCGCAGCGACTTCTGCGTCGGCTTGCCGTCGATACCCACCATGGTGAGGTTGATGGGCGACGAGCTTTCCAGCGAAGTCTGCGACAGCAGCGTGCCGATGAATTCGTCCTGACTGATGCGCGAAGTCTTGGGCTCGAACACCAGCCGCACCGGCGCGTCCTTGCTCGATTCGTCGCGCACGACGTCGAGCACGGCAAGCACCGCGGCCTTCAATTGCGTCTGCTCGGCGGTCAGCGCCTTCTTGCCGGCGCGCACCTTCGGGTTGGTGAGCTCCTCGATCTCTTCCAGCACCTTCTGCGTGCTCACGCCCGGCGGCAATTCATTGACCACCAGTTGCCACTGGCCGCGCGCGAGGTCTTCAATCTTCCAGCGCGCTCGCACCTTGAGTGAGCCCCGGCCGGTGCGATAGGCCTCGGCGATGTCGGTCGCGCTGCTGATGATCTGCGCGCCGCCCGGATAGTCCGGACCGGGCACGAAGTTGAACAGTTCCTCGTCGCTGAGCTTGCCGTTGGACTTGATCAGCGCCACGCAGGCGTCGGCAATCTCGCGCAGGTTGTGGCTCGGGATCTCGGTGGCCAGGCCGACCGCGATGCCACTCGCGCCGTTGAGCAGCGCGAAAGGCAGCCGTGCGGGCAGCAGCCGCGGCTCTTCCGTCGAGCCATCGTAGTTGGGGATGAAGTCGACCGTGCCTTCGTCGATCTCGTCCAGCAGCAGGCTGGTGATGCGCGCAAGCCGGGCTTCCGTGTAGCGCATGGCCGCGGCGCCGTCGCCGTCGCGGCTACCGAAATTGCCCTGCCCGTCGACCAGCGGGTAGCGCTGCGAGAAATCCTGCGCCATGCGCACCAGCGCGTCGTAGGCCGCCTGATCGCTGTGCGGATGGAACCGGCCGAGCACGTCGCCGACCACACGCGCGCTCTTGACGGGCTTGGCGCCGACCGTGCCGTTGGCGCCGCCAAAGCCCAGGCCCATGCGCGACATCGAATAGAGAATGCGCCGCTGCACGGGCTTCTGGCCATCGCTGACATCGGGCAACGCGCGGCCCTTGACGACGCTGAGCGCATATTCGAGGTACGCGGTCTGCGCATAGTCGGCCAGCGTCAACGCGCTGTCGTCTTCAGGGCTCTGGAAATCGAGCGTCGGTTGGGAGTCCATGGAGAAATGAAGAGAAAAGTGATTGCAGGTCGGCTCGCCTTGGCGCGCTCAACCCGACGTGGAAACTTGCGAATTCAAGACACCGGAGAATCCGCCGGCTCGGCCGGAACGGTCAGAGGCAGCTCGGGCAAAGCCGGCATCACCGGCCTGTCACGTGCGTCGGGCGGCATATTGCCACGACCGAGAGCGCCGCCCGCCGGAACATCCATTTCCATGCGAATGCGCGAGGGCGCCCTGCCGCGTCCGATCGCCGCCGAGGGCTTGAGATATGCATAGAGCTGCAGCACGGTCGTCACGTAGTTCTGCGTCTCGGGGTAGTTGGGGATCTTGTTGCCGGCGCGCTGGACCGCGCCCTCGCCTGCGTTGTAGGCCGCAAGCGCCAGTTCGATCTGTCCGGGGAACATGCCGATCAGGTCGCGCAGGTAGCGCGAGCCGGTGGCGATGTTGGTGCGCGGATCGAAGAGCTTGTTCTCGATCGACGAACGCTTGTCGCTCGAAACACCGTAGCGCTCCGCCGTCGCGGGCATGACCTGCATGAGCCCGAGCGCTCCCTTGGGCGACACGGCCTGTGCATCGAAGCCCGATTCGGTGGCGATGAGAGCCTGGAGCAGTTCGTAGTCGATCGAATGCCGGCGCGCCGCCTCGCGCATCGCGCCCTGGGCCGGCTTGAAGCCCGGCGAAGACTCGAACATTGCCAGCAGCGTCTGCGAAGCGCGCGGCACCTTGCCGTCGATCGGGTGCTTGCCGGCGCGCCCCCACAGGCCGACGCCATTCGCCGTATCGAAACTCTGGCCGCCGCGAAAGAACAATTGGTAGCGCGAATCGAGCTTCTCGGACGCGAAATGCGCCACGCCCTTGTCATCGACATAGCCGTAGATGTCGGCCGCCTGTGCCGTGTGCACCGTGGCCATCAGCATCAACGCTGACAGCACCGCACCCAACCCACCAGGAAACCGCATCCGAAACGCCATCCGGCACTATGCCCGTGCGAGACGCCCGCTCATTCGCCAGAGCGTCACAAATTGTTTGGTGCGGTCACACATCGATTTCGACGTCATCGGCGCGCAGTTCCATCAACTCGCGCCGTGCCGCAGCCTCGCCCTTGCCCATCAGCTTGGTGATCTCGCCCTGCGTCCCCTGCACGTCGAAACGGCCAAGGCGGACCTGCAGCAGGCGCCGCGTGTCGGGGTTGAGCGTCGTTTCCCACAACTGCTCCGCGCTCATTTCGCCGAGGCCCTTGAAGCGGCTGATGCTCCACGCACCTTCGCGCACGCCGTCCTTGCGCAGTTTGTCGAGGATCGCGGTCAGCTCACCCTCGTCGAGGGCATACACCTTCGATGCCGGCTTCTTGCCCCGCGCTGGCGCATCGACGCGGAAAAGCGGCGGCTTGGCGACATACACGTGCCCGGTGTCGATGAGCTTTGGAAAGTGCCGGAAGAACAGCGTCAGCAACAGCACCTGGATGTGCGAGCCGTCGACGTCCGCATCACTCAGGATGCAAATCTTGCCGTAGCGCAGCCCCGACATGTCGGGCGTGTCGTCCGGCCCGTGCGGGTCGACGCCGACCGCGACCGAGATGTCGTGGATTTCAGTGTTGGCGAACAGCCGGTCACGCTCCACTTCCCAGGTGTTGAGCACCTTGCCGCGCAACGGCAGGATGGCCTGGCTTTCCTTGTCGCGGCCCATCTTGGCGCTGCCGCCGGCGGAATCGCCCTCCACCAGGAAGACTTCGTTGTGGGCGATGTCCTTGCTCTCGCAATCCGTCAGCTTGCCGGGCAACACGGCCACGCCGGAGCCCTTGCGCTTCTCGACCTTCTGGCCGGCCCTCTGGCGCGTCTGCGCCGCCTTGATGGCCAGTTCGGCGAGTTTTCGGCCGTAGTCGACATGCTGGTTGAGCCACAGCTCCAGCGCCGGGCGCACGAAGCTGGACACCAGTCGCACCGCGTCGCGCGAATTGAGCCGCTCCTTGATCTGGCCCTGGAACTGCGGATCGAGCACCTTGGCCGAAAGCACGTACGAGGCGCGCGCGAAGACATCTTCGGGCAACAGCTTCACGCCCTTGGGCAGCAGCGAATGCAGTTCGATGAAGCTCTTGACGGCGTTGAACAACCCGTCGCGCAGGCCGCTTTCGTGCGTGCCGCCGGCGCTGGTCGGGATCAGGTTGACGTAGCTCTCGCGCACCGGCTGGCCGTCTTCGGTGAAGGCGACGCACCACTCGGCGCCCTCGCCTTCGGCGAAGTTGTCGGCGTTCTTGTCGGCATGGCCCGCGCCTTCGAAGAGCGGGATCACCGGATCGCCGTTGAGCGTCTGCATCAGGTAGTCGCGCAGGCCGCCCTTGTAGAGCCAGGTCTGGGTCTCCTTGGTCTTTTCGACCACGAGCGTGACCGTGACGCCGGGCATCAGCACGGCCTTGCTGCGCAGCAGGTGGGTGAGTTCGTGAATCGGCAACGCTGGCGATTCGAAATACTTGGCGTCAGGCCACGCGCGCACCGTGGTGCCTTGCTTGCGGTCACGCGGACCGTCGCCGTTGGAGGCAGCGGCGCCTTCCTGCGGGCGCACCTTGAGCTTCTCGATGACGTCGCCGGCGGCAAAGGCGATCTGCGCGACCGAGCCCTCGCGGTACGACGTGACTTCCAGACGCTTCGAAAGCGCGTTCGTCACGGACACACCCACGCCGTGAAGGCCGCCCGAGAAGCTGTAGGCGCCGCCGGAGCCCTTGTCGAACTTGCCCCCGGCGTGCAGGCGCGTGAACACCAGTTCGACCACGGGCGCCTTTTCTTCCGGATGCAGGCCGAACGGAATGCCGCGACCGTCGTCCTCGACGCTGACCGAGCCGTCGCCGTGCAACACGACCTTGATCTTCTTGCCGTAGCCGGCGAGCGCCTCGTCGGCGGCGTTGTCCAGTACTTCCTGAATGATGTGCAGCGGGTTGTCGGTGCGGGTGTACATGCCCGGCCGCTGCTTGACGGGCTCGAGCCCCTTGAGGACGCGAATTGACGCCTCGCCGTAACTGCCTGGTTCCTTGCTTGCCATGGCGCGGGATTCTAGGGCTCCCCGATGACACGGCCCGGCAGGCCGCTCCGGTGGACCTTCGCGCATGTCATCAAATCGATTCCGAAATTGCATCAATCGCCATGCGCACCGGGCAGCGCCAGATCCGCCTTTTGGGTACATTGCCCGGAATGACCTCCTCTCCCAGCCAGCCTCTCAGCCTCAAGCAGGTCCTCATCTGCGGCGCCTTGATCGTCACGATGTCGATGGGCATCCGCCACGGCTTCGGGCTCTGGCTGCAGCCGATCACCCAGGAACAGGGCTGGTCGCGGCAGGCCTTCTCTCTCGCCATTGCGATCCAGAACCTCTCCTGGGGCGTGATCGGCGTGTTCGCCGGCATGCTGGCCGACAAGCTCGGTGCGTTCCGCGTGCTTCTGGCTGGCGCCGTGTTGTATGCGCTGGGCCTGATCGGCATGGCCTTCTCCCCCACCCCCTTCGTGTTTGCGCTGACGGCGGGCGTCCTGATCGGGGCGGCGCAGGCCGGCACGACCTATGCGGTGATCTACGGCGTGATCGGACGGCAGATCGCGCCCGAGCGGCGCTCGTGGGCGATGGGCGTGGCGGCGGCGGCCGGCTCCTTCGGGCAATTCCTCATGGTTCCGGTCGAAGGGCAATTGATCGCCCGCCTCGGCTGGCAGACGGCACTGGTGGTGCTCGCGCTCATGGTGCTGACGATCGTGCCGCTGGCCTTCGGGCTGCGCGAGCCGCGCGTGGCGGCGACCTCCGTGCGCCGCAGCCAGACGATCGGCCAGGCGATTCGCGAAGCCTTCAACTACCCGAGCTTC
The DNA here is from genome assembly GCF_056397705.1 of Variovorax sp. 05L425. NCBI lineage: Bacteria > Pseudomonadati > Pseudomonadota > Betaproteobacteria > Burkholderiales > Comamonadaceae > Variovorax > Variovorax sp. 05L425. The sequence goes on from NZ_JBFTNY010000019.1 coordinate 6,698, forward strand.
ATGCTGCTGACGGCCGGCTATTTCGTCTGCGGCTTTCAGGTGGTGTTCATCGGCGTGCACATGCCGAGCTACCTGCGGGACAAGGGCCTGTCGCCGGAGGTGGCCAGCTATGCGCTCGCGCTGATCGGCCTTTTCAACGTCTTCGGCACGTACATCGCCGGTTCGCTCGGCGCGAGGCTGGCCAAGCGCAAGCTGCTGGCAGCCATCTATATCAGCCGGGCAGTGGCGATCGCCCTGTTCCTGATCGTTCCCATCTCGCCCCTGACGGTGTACGTCTTCGCGAGCGTGATGGGCTTCCTCTGGCTGTCGACGGTGCCGCTCACGAGCGGTATCGTGGCGCAGATTTTCGGCGTGGCTCACCTTTCGATGCTGGGCGGCATCGTGTTCTTCAGCCACCAGGTAGGCTCCTTCCTGGGCGTCTGGCTCGGCGGCTATCTCTACGACCGCACCGGGAGCTATGACCTCGTGTGGTACATCGCGATCGCGCTGGGCGTGTGCGCGGCGCTGATCAACCTGCCGGTCAAGGAAGGCGCCATCGTGCGTCCTGCGGCGCAACCGGCCTGAGCGAGCCATGCAGGGACCGATTCTTCATCGCCTCGTGTACGTCGGCTGGCTGACAGCGGCAGTGATCGCGCTGGCGGGCGTGTTCGCGCTCTATACGCGCCCCGCATTCCTTGTCACGTTGATCGACCAGCTCTGGGCCTGCTTTTGAACCACGACTCGCTCGCCCCATCGCCCTGGATCGTGCGCTGGTCCCACCTCCTGGCGCCGGGCGCCACGGTGCTGGACGTCGCCTGCGGCTCGGGCCGGCACATGTGCTGGTTCGCCGGGCGCGGTCACGCGGCCACAGGCGTGGATCGATCGCCGGAAGCCATCGAGGCGGCAGCGCCGTATGGCCGGGTGCTGCAGGCCGACATCGAAGACGGTCCCTGGCCTTTCACGGGCCAGATATTCGGCGGCGTCGTCGTCACCAACTATCTCTGGCGTCCGCTGCTGCCCGACATCGTCGCAGCCGTCGCACCGGGCGGCGTCCTGCTGTATGAAACCTTCGCGGAAGGCAACGAGACTGTCGGCAAACCGTCCCGGCCCGACTTCCTGCTGCGCCACGGCGAATTGCTGGCCGCGTGCGCCGATTTGCAGGTGATCGCCTACGAAAACGGCTTCCAGGCCGCGCCTGACCGCTTTGTCCAGCGCATCGCGGCCGTCCGTCCCGGGCCGATCTCGCCTGGCGCACCGGCACGCCATCTGCTCCGGGAACCCTAGCCTCCCGCTGTTCGCCGCGGGCCCGCCCTGAGCCGGACGGGGCGGCGGATCAGTAGAATGCTCTCTTTTCGTCCAACCGACAAAGAGATTTCCCTTGGAGCAACTGACAGGCAGCATCGTCGCACTGGTCACGCCGATGCTTGACGACGGCAGCGTCGACTATCCCGCCCTGCGCCGACTGATCGACTGGCACATCGACGAAGGCACCGACTGTCTCGGCGTGGTCGGTACCACGGGCGAGTCGCCGACGGTCGACGTCGAGGAACACTGCGAGATCATCCGCGTCTCGGTCGAACAGGCCCGCGGGCGCGTTCCGGTGATGGCCGGCTGCGGCGCCAATTCCACGAAGGAAGCGATCGAACTCGCCAGGTTCGCCAAGGGCGTCGGCGCCGACAGCCAGCTCCAGGTGGTCCCCTACTACAACAAGCCGACGCAGGAAGGCCAGTACCAGCACTTCAAGGCGATCGCCGAAGCGGTCGGTGACCTTCCCACGGTGCTCTACAACGTGCCCGGTCGCACCGTCGCCGATATGGCGCACGACACCGTGCTGCGCCTCGCGCAGGTGCCCGGCATCATCGGCATCAAGGAAGCCACGGGCAACATCGAGCGCGCCCAATGGCTCATCCGCGAGGTGCCCAAGAACTTCGCCGTGTATTCCGGCGACGACCCCACCGCCGTCGCGCTGATGCTGTGCGGCGGCCAGGGCAACATCAGCGTCACGGCCAACGTGGCGCCCCGCAAGATGCACGAGCTTTGCATGGCCGCGATCGCCGGCGACGTGAAGCGCGCGATGCAGATCCAGTTCGAGCTGATGCCGCTGCATCGCCATCTCTTCGTCGAACCCAATCCGATTCCGGTCAAGTGGGCCATGGCGCGGCTGGGTCTGTGCGGCGGTGCGTTGCGCCTGCCCCTGACCGAACTTGCCGAGGCCGGCCGGCCGGTTGTCGAGGCCGCGCTTCGCGCCAGCGGCCTCCTCAAGGATTGACCCATCTTTACTGCGCCGTTCGCGAACGCCGGCAACCTTTTGCCCGGACTGCGCTCTGAAACTGCGGGCGCTGCGGCCCATCGATTGAGCTAAACATTCCTAGAAGGAAGACGACGTTGAACACCATTTCGCGATTCGCACTGCTGGCGCTGGTCACCAGTCTTGCCGCTTGCTCAGCCCTCGAAAGCGACAAGATCGACTACAAGAGCGCCGGCAAGGCGCCCACGCTCGAAGTGCCTCCTGACCTGACGCAGTTGTCGCGCGACAACCGCTATGTGGTCCCTGGTGGCGCCGTCACGGCCAACACCTACCAGGCAGGCCTGGCCAATGCGCCCGGACTTCCGACCGCCGTCAATTCGGTGGGCGACGTTCGCATGGAGCGCTCGGGTTCGCAGCGCTGGCTGGTGGTCAACCGCCCCGCAGACCAGCTCTGGGATCCGGTCAAGGACTTCTGGCAGGAGAGCGGCTTCCTGCTCACCACCGAACAACGCAACCTCGGCATCATGGAAACGGACTGGGCCGAGAACCGCGCGAAGCTGCCGCAGGACATCATCCGCGGCACGATCGGCAAGTTCATGGATTCGGTCTATTCGACCGGCGAACTCGACCGCTTCCGCACGCGCATGGAACGCACGCCGACCGGCACCGAGATCTTCATCAGCCATCGCGGCATGCAGGAGGTCTACAGCACCAACACCAAGGACCAGACGGTGTGGCAGCCCCGCCCCAGCGATCCTGAGCTCGAAGCCGAATTCCTTCGCCGCCTGATGGTGAAGCTCGGCGTGTCGCAAGAGCAGTCGAAGATCCTTGCCGCGACCGTGGCGCCCGCACAAACCGCCCGCGTCTCGAACGTCGGTGGCCAGCCAGTGTTGCAGATCAACGAAGGTTTCGAGCGCGCATGGCGACGCGTGGGCCTGGCACTCGACCGCACCGGCTTCACCGTGGAAGACCGCGACCGCAGCGCCGGCACCTACTTCGTCCGCTACGTGCCGCCGAAATCCGACAAGGACCAACCGGGCTTCTTCGGCAAGCTGTTCACCTTCGGCTCCGGCAAGGCCGAGGCGCCGCTCAAGTTCCGCATCCTGGTCAAGAGCCAGGGCGATACGAGCACGGTGTCGGTACTGGATGGCGCCGGCGCACCGGACAGCACGTCCAACGCGCAGCGCATCGTCCAGGTCATCGCCGACGACCTGAAGTAAAGCCAGGCCTGCATGCTCCGCTTCCGCAGCCTGGGCAGCGGCAGCACCGGCAATGCCACGCTGGTCGAAGCGACCAGCGGTGGCCGAACTTCACGGCTCCTGGTCGACTGCGGCTTTACGCTGCGTCATCTCGACGCACGTCTTGCGCGCGCCGGCCTCGCTGCCGGCGACATCGACGCGATCTTCGTCACGCACGAGCATGGCGATCACATCGGCTGCACGTACGCGCTTTCACGCCGCGAGCGTATTCCGGTGTGGATGAGCGAAGGGACGTGGCTGGCGACCGGCGGACGCGATTTCGAAGGCCGTCTGAACCTTGCGCGCGACGGCCTCGACATCGAGGTCGGCGATCTGCTCGTGCAGCCTTTTACGGTCCCGCACGATGCGCGCGAACCGCTGCAACTGCGTTGCACCGATGGCGCACGCAGCCTCGGCATCCTGACCGACTTGGGTCATGCGACGCCGCATGTGTTGGGCCGGCTCATGCATCTCGACGCCCTTCTGCTCGAGTTCAACCATGACAGCGACATGCTGGCCGGCTCCGCGTATCCGCCCTTTCTCAAGCTGCGCGTCGGTGGCAATTACGGGCATTTGTCGAACACAGCGGCGGCCGCCATCGCGCGCACGGTGTGTCACCCCGGCCTTCGCCATCTGCTGGGCGCGCACTTGAGCGAACAGAACAACAAGCCTGACGTCGTGCGGCGCGTGATGGCTGAAGCGCTGGGTGCGAGCGAACACGAGATGCTGACAGCCACCGCAGCTGAAGGCTCGCCCTGGCTGGACCTGTGAACGCATGAAAAAGGCCGCCCGACTGGCGGCCTTGGCGTTGCGGGTCGGGCAAGCCTCAGGGCTTCGCCGGAGGAGTTCCCTCTTCCTGCTTTTTCTTGGCTTCTTCGGTCGCCGCGTTGGCTGCATCGAGCGCAGCAGAAGCACCAGGTGCCGGCGTGGACGCAGCATCGGCAGCAGGCGCAGCGGGTGCCGCCGCGGATGGTTCTGGCGCAGGCGCGGGGGCAGCCGCCGGTGCAGGCGGCGGCGCAACCTCGGCCGGAGCCTCCTCCTTTTTGCCGCAGGCCGTCAGTGCGGCGGCAGCAATCAGCGATCCGATCAATAGGGACTTCTTCATTACATAGCTCCTTTGGATGAAGGTCTCGAAAATTCTAGACCTGCCCCTCCGCGGGAATGTGTCTCAGGACGTGATTCGCGGCGTTGGCTTACAAGCCCAGCGTGGACGCCGGGAACCCGGGTTTCGCATGGCGAAGGCACTCGTCGATCCGCTCGCGAATCGCCCGCCGGCCTTCCGGACTGCGGCCGCACACACCTCGTACGTGCTCGACATCGATCCGATGGAGAAACCACGAAGGCGTCCAGATGGCGCTCGGCACCTGCGGAAGGCCGGGTCCATCGCAAACGCGGCAATCGATGATGTGGCCCCACATGCGGCGCCAATGAACGAAACGTGCGTGCTGGCGTTGAAACACATCGAAGTTCCGGGCCAGCAGGACAAGGCTGCGCCCCGCTCCAGCCCATGCCTGAAGCGCATCGACGATCGAGCGCTCGCCCAAGGGCCAATCCTCGAAATCAGGATCGCTCCATACGAACTCGCGCCAGTTCTGCTGCGCTGCCGCGGCGAATGCAGCGCGCAGATGCAGGTCGAACGCATTGCGTCCGTCGAACGTGCCTTCGGGCAATTCGATGCTTGGCGCCTCTTCATTCGGCATGGGCCCACCCCGCTTCGCACCAGTCGCTCAACAGGGCCAGCGCATCGTCGCTCGCCGTCGCGAGATCGCGGGCGCCGAGCATGCGTTGGTCCGCCAGTCGGCGCATGAGCTTGGCATCGCGGCCGGATGCGCGAAAGCTCTCGCCGTTGATGTAGAGATGCCGCGCGTCGTACAGCATGCGGGTGCGGCGATCCAGGGCTATGCCATTCAGGTCCGAGGGCGGCTCGCCCTGGTCGAACCAGACCGTCGGCTTGGGCTCTGTCATGGACTCGCCCAGCGCGCGATCGATCACGTCGCCGTCGCGCATGACCGCCAGGACCGCTTCGTGCGCGAAAGCCTGCAGCGCGGCCGGCATCGCCGCAGGATTTGCGAGCGCAGGCTGCGAGGGGTCGCGATAGTGAACCGCGGCTTGTGCGGCCGCGTCCTGAACGGCGTCGGCCTGCGCCTCGGCGATACGCGCCAGAAGGTCCGCTCCCAAGGGTGCGGCAGCCGGCGAACGCAGGCCGATCGAGTAGGTCACGCAATCGCCGCCGACCGCAACGCCGTCGTGCGCGTAGCGTGGCGGCAGATACAGCATGTCGCCCGGCTCGAGGATAAAAGTCTGCTCGGGCTCGAACTGCGCAAGGATCTTCAGCGGGACATCAGGCTGGAGGCGCAGGTCGCGCTGGCGGCCGATCGACCAGCGGCGGCGACCCTGCGCCTGCAGGAGAAACACGTCGTAGCTGTCGAAATGCGGACCGACGCCGCCGCCATCGCTCGCATAGCTGATCATCAGATCGTCGAGCCGGGCATCGGGCACAAATCGGAACCGTTGCAACAATTCATGCACACCTTGGTGGTGCAGGTCGACACCCTGCACCAGCAGGGTCCAGGCAGGCTGCTTCAACGACGGCAATGCGCGCCGTGCAAAGGGACCATGACGAAGCGCCCATCCCGACTTGCCGTGGCGAATGAGGCGCGACTCGACGTCCTCCAGCGCTGCCAAATCGAACAGCTCCGTCCGTGCAATCGGTGGCACCATGTCGGGCACTGCTTGCCGGATCAGCAGTGGCTTCTTCTGCCAATGACGGCGCATGAACTGCTGGGCGCTCAGGCCGCCGAGCAGGGGCAAGGGTTGATCAATCTCCATGGGAGAATTCTCGTATGGAAATCTCTGAACAATGCGTGGTCGGTCTGACCTGGACGCTGAAAGACACGTTGGGTGAAGTGCTGGACGTCCTCGACGAGCCGGTCGAATTCCTGGTCGGTGGTGACGATCTCTTCGATGCGATCGAAGCCGCGCTGCTCGGCCATGAGCCAGGCGCCCAGGTGCAACTGCAGTTGGAGCCCGAACAGGCCTTCGGCGATTTCAATGACCAGTTGCTGTTTCTCGAACCCCGCACGCTCTTCCCGGAAGGAACGGAAGAAGGCATGACCTTCGACGGTGCGGCGTTGCCGGCCGGCGTGAATCCCGACATGCCCAAGGACGTCCTCTACACCGTGAGTGAAATCTATCCGGATCACCTCGTGCTGGACGGCAATCATCCACTGGCGGGCATCGCGATCCGCTTGGACATGACGGTGAAATCGGTGCGCGAAGCCACCGAGGAAGAAGTCGGGCGAGGCACGGCGGGTACCGGCTTTTTCAAGATTCCGACGACGGCGCCGGGGAACGATCTGCTGCACTGAAGACTGGCCAAGCGCGCACGAAAAAGCCGGGCAATGCCCGGCTTTTTCATGAACTGGCCGCGGCGCTCAGTAGCGAGAAATCTGGCCGTTGTCGATGCGCACGCGGTCGCCGATGCGCAGATCACCCGGCGACGGCACGTCGAAAGCGCGGAAGCCGCCGTTGTCGGTCTGGACCGACACCCGGTAGCTCTCATACACGCGAGGTCTGTTGTTGTTGGCCTCAACGCTGTTGCCCAGCAACGCACCGCCGACCACACCCAGCGCGGTAGCAGCCGCCCGGCCGTTTCCGCTGCCGATCTGGTTGCCCAGCACGCCGCCGACGACGCCACCGGCAATCGCGCCGCCACCCGAAGTGGGCGCACCGGACGATTGGCTGCGGATCACTTCGATGTTGGCCACGCGACCGTATTCGACGTAGGGTCCTTGGGCGACCGGTTGTGGCGGTTGATAGGGGTAGCGCCCGGTTTCATAGACCGGTTGCGGCGCCACGCAGGCCGTCAGGGTGGAGATGGCGAACACCGAAGCGGTGACGGCCAGGAGACGGGTCGAGATTTTCATGATGTATTGCTTCCTCAAAATACGGCGCCATCGGCGTGCGCCCCACACATGATTCAACGCCCGGGCAGCGATCGCGATGACCGGACACATGTTGAAACCTTCGACGCGGCGGCGTGTACCGGGGTTCCTGTCTTTACGCGTGAGAAACCCATTCTTGACAATGCGGGCGCGGGCCTACAACGACCAGGAGGCCACACGAATCAATGCTTACCGGTCGACCCGTAGCCACCTTCGCCGCGCTCGCTGGGCGGGAATTCGCCCACCACATTGAACCGCGCCTGAACGACCGGAACGATCACCAACTGGGCCAGTCGCTCCATCGGTTGCAGCACGAAGGGCGTATCGCTGCGGTTCCAGGCGCTGACCTTCAGTTCGCCCTGGTAGTCGCTGTCGATCAGGCCGACCAGATTACCGAGCACGATGCCGTGCTTGTGGCCGAGGCCCGAGCGCGGAAGGATCAGCGCGGCAAAGCCGGGGTCGGCGAGATGGATCGCGATGCCCGTCCCCACCAGTTGCCAGCCATTCGGCTCCAGGGTGATCGGCGCATCGAGGCAGGCCCGCAGGTCGAGCCCGGCGCTGCCCGGCGTTGCATACGCCGGCAGTTGGTCCTGCATGCGGGGATCAAGGATACGAACGTCGACTTTCACTGGATTTGCCTTTGGGATTGCGTTGGATTCATTGTTTCGTGGCCGCGCCGCGGGCAAAAGCCGGCAGCCGCGCGGCGATTTCAGCCATCAGTTCGCGCGCCAGCGTGAGCTTGGGCGCGTGGGGCAGTTCGCGGACGCCGTTCGCATCGACCAGCAGCAGGCTGTTGTGGTCTTGCCCGAAGGTCAGCGGGCCGATGTTGCCGACCAGCAGCGGAATGCCCTTGCGCTCTCGCTTGGCCTTCGCATGCTCGACGAGGTTTTCGCTTTCGGCTGCAAAGCCGACGCAGAACAATTCCCCGCCCTTTGCCCGCGCGCCCTGCGCGACCGTCAGCAGGATGTCCTCGTTTTCGACGAAGTGGAGCGCCGGCGGTTTGCCGCTGCCGTCCTTCTTGATCTTCTGCGCACTGTGCGACGCCGGGCGCCAGTCGGCCACTGCGGCAGTCGCGACGAAGACCGATGCGGTTGCGACCGAACGCAGAGTGGCTTCGAGCATCTCCTGCGCGGACTTCACGTCGACGCGCTGCACGCCGCGCGGCGTCGGCAGGTGCACCGGGCCGGCCACCAGCGTGACCTCGGCGCCGGCCTCGCGCGCGGCGCGGGCGATGGCGAAGCCCATCTTGCCGGACGAATGGTTGGTGATTCCGCGGATCGGGTCGAGCGCCTCGAAGGTCGGCCCGGCCGTCACGACCACGTGCTGGCCCGCCAGCACCTTGGGCTGGAACTGCGCGACGATTTCCTCGAAGAGCTGCTCGGCCTCCAGCATGCGGCCGTCGCCGGTTTCGCCGCAGGCCTGCCAGCCGTTGCCGACGCCCAGCACCCGGGCGCCGTCGGCATCGACCTGCCGCAGGTTGCGCTGCGTTGCCGGATGGCCCCACATCTCGCGATTCATCGCGGGGGCGATCAGCAGCGGCACGCGATCGGCGGGACGCGCGAGGCACATCAGGCTCAGCAGTTCGTCGGAGCGCCCCTGCACCAGCCGCGCGATGAAATCGGCGCTGGCCGGCGCCAGGACAATGGCGTCCGCGTCGCGGCTCAGGTTGATGTGGGGCATGTTGTTGTCCTCGCGCACATCCCACTGCGAGATGTAGACCGGACGCCCCGACAGCGCCTGCATGGTGACGGGCGTGATGAACTGGGTTGCCGCTTCGGTCATGACCACCTGGACCGAGGCGCCGGCCTTCACGAGCAATCGGCACAGTTCGGCCGACTTGTAGCAGGCGATCCCGCCGGTCAATCCCAGAACGATGTGTTTGCCCGCGAGGTCTTGTTGCATCGCGGCAGTTTAATGGGTGGCCGTCCTCTACAATCCCCATTTCCCACTTCCCGGATCTGCGTCCGGAACTGGCATGACCAAATTCGTCTTCGTCACCGGTGGCGTGGTGTCTTCCCTGGGCAAGGGAATCGCCTCCGCCTCGCTCGCCGCGCTGCTTGAATCGCGCGGCCTCCAAGTCACCCTCATCAAGCTCGACCCCTACATCAACGTCGACCCGGGCACGATGTCGCCGTTCCAGCACGGCGAAGTGTTCGTCACCGACGACGGGGCAGAAACCGACCTCGACCTCGGCCACTACGAGCGCTTCATCACGACGCGCATGCGGCGCGCCAACAACTTCACCACCGGCCAGATCTACAAGACCGTGCTCGAAAAGGAGCGCCGCGGCGACTACCTCGGCAAGACGGTACAGGTGATTCCGCACATCACCAACGAGATCCAGGAATACGTCAAGCGCGGCGCCGGCATCGGCACGGCGCACGAAGTCGACGTCGCGATCGTCGAAATCGGCGGCACGGTCGGCGACATCGAATCCCTGCCTTTCCTCGAAGCCGTGCGCCAGATGAGCCTGCGCATGGGCCCGAACAACTCGGCCTTCGTGCACCTGAGCTATGTGCCCTGGATCGCCGCCGCCGGCGAACTCAAGACCAAGCCGACCCAGCACACAGCCAAGGAACTGCGCGCCATCGGCATCCAGGCCGACGCGCTGCTGTGCCGCGCCGACCGGCCCATTCCGGACGACGAGCGCGCCAAGATCTCGCTCTTCTCGAACGTGCCCGAATGGGGCGTGATCTCGATGTGGGACGTGGACACCATCTACAAGGTGCCGCGCATGCTCCACGAGCAGGGCCTGGACGGCCTGATCTGCGACAAGCTGCGCATCAACACGCCGCCGGCCAAGCTCAAGCGCTGGGACGACCTGGTGTACGAAGTCGAGCATCCGCAGAAGGAAGTCATCATCGCGATGGTCGGCAAGTACGTCGACCTCTCCGACAGCTACAAATCGCTGAACGAGGCGCTGCGCCACGCCGGCATGAAGAACCATGCCCGCGTGAAGATCGACTACGTCGACTCGGAGACCATCACCCCGCAGGACGTCGCCCGGCTGGCCAAGTACGACGCGATCCTGGTGCCCGGCGGATTCGGCCAGCGCGGCGTCGAAGGCAAGATTGCCGCTGCGCGTTTCGCCCGCGAAACCAAGGTTCCGTACCTGGGCATCTGCCTCGGCATGCAGGTAGCAACCATCGAGTACGCCCGCAACGTGGCCGGCCTCAAGAACGCCAACAGCACCGAGTTCGAACCGGAGACGCCCTGCCCCGTGATCGCGCTGATCACGGAATGGAAGGACTCCGACGGCACCGTCAAGGTCCGCAATGAGAAGTCCGACCTCGGCGGCACGATGCGCCTCGGCGCGCAAAGCTCCGACGTGGCGCCCGGCACCTTGGCCCACAGCATCTACGGCGACGTGGTGACCGAGCGGCACCGTCATCGCTACGAAGCCAACGTCAACTACCTCGACGAACTGCGCCGTGCCGGACTGGTGATCTCAGCGCTCACGCAGCGCGAGCACCTGACCGAAATCGTCGAATTGCCGCAAGGCGTGCATCCGTGGTTCATGGGCGTGCAATTTCACCCCGAATTCAAGTCCACGCCCTGGGGCGGTCATCCGTTGTTCAACGCATTCATCAAGGCCGCGCTGGAGCACCAGAACGCGGACAAGAAGGCTTTGAAGGTGGTGGCATGAGCGCCGCACGGCCGCCCGAAGGCGCGAAGGCCCCCCCGGGGGGCAGCGCAGCACACGAAGTGGCAAGCGTGGGGGTTCTATGAGACTTTGCGGATTCGACATTGGGCTCAATAAGCCCTTCTTTCTGATCGCCGGTCCGTGCGTGGTCGAGTCCGAGCAGCTTCAGATGGACACCGCCGGCACGCTCAAGGAAATCACCTCGTCGCTGGGCATCCCCTTCATCTTCAAGAGCAGCTTCGACAAGGCCAACCGGTCGTCGGGCACCAGCTTTCGCGGTCCTGGCCGTGACCGCGGCCTCGAAATCCTGGCGAAGGTCAAGCGCGAACTGGGCCTGCCGGTGCTGACCGACGTGCACACCGAGGACGACATCACCGCCGCTGCCGAAGTGGTCGACGTTCTCCAGACCCCCGCCTTCCTGTGCCGGCAAACCGACTTCATCCGCGCCGCGGCGCAGTCGGGCAAGCCGGTGAACATCAAGAAGGGCCAATTCCTCGCGCCGCATGACATGAAGAACGTGATCGACAAGGCGCGCGCGGCCGCCAAGGAAAAGGGCCTGCCCGAAGACCTCTTCATGGCCTGCGAACGCGGCGCCAGCTTCGGCTACAACAACCTGGTCTCCGACATGCGCTCGCTCGCGATCATGCGCGAGACCGGCGCACCGGTGGTCTTCGACGCCACGCACTCGGTGCAGTTGCCCGGCGGCCAGGGAACGAGTTCCGGCGGCCAGCGCGAGATGGTGCCGGTGCTGTCGCGCGCCGCGGTCGCGGTGGGCGTCGCCGGCCTGTTCATGGAAACCCATCCGGACCCGGCCAAGGCGCTGAGCGACGGACCCAATGCGGTGCCGCTCAAGCACATGAAGGCGCTGCTTGAAACGCTGGTGGCGCTCGATGCTGTCACCAAGAAGAGCGCATTCCTGGAGGATACTTTTCAAGCATGAGCAGCGCCTACATCATCGCCAACGTCCAAGTCACGAATCCGACGCAGTACGAAGAGTACAAGAAGTGGTCCTCGGAAGCCATGAAGGCGCACGGCGCCGAGGTCTGCGTGCGTGGCGGCAAGGTCGAGGTGCTCGAGGGCGACTGGCATCCCGAGCGCATCGTGATCCTCAAGTTTCCGAACATCGAGGTCGCGAAGAAATTCAATGATTCGCCCGAATACAGCAAGGCGCGCGCCGCGCGCCAGGGCGCCGCGATCATGCGAATGATCGTCGTCGAAGGTATTTGATCCTGGAGAAAGAGAAAAGATGAGTGCAATCGTAGACATCGTCGGGCGCGAGATCCTCGACAGCCGCGGCAACCCCACCGTCGAGTGCGACGTGCTGCTCGAATCGGGCACCATGGGCCGCGCGGCCGTGCCTTCAGGCGCATCGACCGGTTCGCGTGAAGCGATCGAACTGCGCGACGGCGACAAGAGCCGCTATCTCGGCAAAGGCGTGCTCAAGGCCGTCGAGAACATCAACACCGAGATTTCCGAATCGGTGCTCGGCCTCGACGCCAGCGAACAGGCCTTCCTTGACCGCACGCTGAACGACCTTGACGGCACCGACAACAAGGGCCGCCTGGGTGCGAACGCAACGCTGGCCGTGTCGATGGCCGTAGCCCGCGCCGCGGCCGAAGAGTCGGGCCTGCCGCTCTACCGCTACTTCGGCGGCATGGGCGGCATGCAGCTGCCGGTGCCGATGATGAACGTCATCAACGGTGGCGCGCACGCCAACAACAGCCTCGATCTGCAAGAGTTCATGATCATCCCCGTGGGCGCGAAAAGCTTCCGCGAGGCCGTGCGCTACGGCGCCGAAGTGTTCCATGCACTCAAGAAGATCCTCGGCGACCGCGGCATCAGCACGGCCGTGGGCGACGAAGGCGGATTCGCGCCCAGCGTCGAAAGCCATGAAGCCGCGATCCAGCTCATCCTCGAAGCCATCGACAAGGCCGGCTACACCGCCGGTGAACAGATCGCCCTGGGCCTGGACTGCGCCGCCAGCGAGTTCTACAAGGACGGCAAGTACATTCTCTCCGGCGAAAACCTCAGCCTCACGGCTGAAAGCTGGACCGACATGCTGGCAAGCTGGGTCGACAAGTACCCGATCATCAGCATCGAAGACGGTATGCACGAAGGCGACTGGGACGGCTGGAAGCACCTGACCGAGCGCCTTGGCAAGCGCGTGCAGCTGGTCGGCGACGACCTCTTCGTGACCAACACGAAGATCCTCCAGGAAGGCATCGACAAGGGCATCGCCAACTCGATCCTGATCAAGATCAACCAGATCGGCACGCTGACCGAAACCTTCGCCGCCATCGAGATGGCCAAGCGCGCGGGCTACACCGCCGTGATCAGCCACCGCTCGGGCGAGACCGAAGACAGCACCATCGCGGACATCGCGGTCGGCACCAACGCCGGCCAGATCAAGACGGGCTCGCTGTCGCGCTCGGACCGCATCGCCAAGTACAACCAACTCCTGCGCATCGAGGAAGACCTCGGCGATGTTGCTTCTTACCCGGGTCGCTCGGCTTTCTACAACCTGCGCTGATCCGGCGGATCAGGCGCCATGCGCTCACGCGTCATCGTCCCGATCATCCTGGTCCTGTTGCTGCTGATTGTTCAGTGGCAGCTATGGACCGGGCGCGGCAGCGTGCGCGACGTGGCGCAACTGCAAGAAAAGCTGACCCAGCAGAAAGAGGCCAACGCGCGTGCCGCGCTGGCCAACGAGCGGCTGGCCAACGAGGTCAACGATCTCAAGGAGGGGCTTGAAATGGTCGAGGAACGCGCCCGGCAGGAGCTGGGCATGGTCAAGCCCAACGAAGTGTTCGTGCAGATCACGCACTGAATGACTTCAACGCTTGCGGGAACGTGACGTGACGCCCGCTCTCCCCGTTGGCTGTGTCATCGCGGTGCTGGGCGCCGAGGGCACCGGAAAGACCCAACTTGCGAATGCGCTCACCGCGCGCCTCGTGCAACGGAGCATTGCGGCCGAGCTGATGCCGGATGTCTTGAGCGAATGGCGAACGCGTCTCGCGCGCGATCTGAACGCCGTCGAGCGGGCCGAGATGGCCGCCGAACAGACGCTCCGTATCGCATCGGCCGCCGAACGGGGCGTTGTCGTCGCGGACACCACCGCACTGATCGCCGCGGTCGAAGGCGAAATCGGCTCCGGCGAGACTTCCCTGTATGAACTGGCATTGGCCGCGCACCGGGGCTATGCGATCACGCTGCTGATGGCGCTCGATCTGCCGCAAGGCGCCGACCCAGCATCGAGCGAGCGGGCGCAAAGCGCCGATGCCTTGGTGCGAGCAGCTCTCTCCCGCGCCGGATCGCCGTATGCAGTGATACACGGCCACGGCCCGGAGCGTCTCGCCAGTGCATGGAACGCGATCAACGCCCGCGCCGAATCGGCCGGCGTCTCCTCCAGTTCGGGTCGCTCGGCCAACGGCGAGCGGCCGTGGTTCTGGCCCTGCGACAAATGCTCCGATCCTGTGTGCGAGCACCGCCTTTTTCGCGATCTCCTGGCCAAGCGACCCTAGACAGATGGCAAGTTCGTTCCACTCCAGCTCCTTCGCTGCGGCCTGCCTTGCCGTGCTGGCCTTCTCCTCTGCGACCGCTTCGGCGGCGCCGGCCACCGTCATCGTCGAGAACCAGACACGCCCCACGGCCTGTGCCGAGGAAGACAACGTCTCCCTGATCCTCCGGGGCGAAGGCATCCGGCGATTCCACGTCGAAGCACTTCAGCCCGCCTACATCGAATCGATCAAGGGCGATGTCACCGCACCCGACTTCTCGGGCTGCAACTTCGACGGCGGCGCCCACCCCACGGACCCGGCATACGCCTTCAAGCAGCGTCGCGTCGTGCTCCACGACGACAAGCAATGGACGATCGTCGGCATGACGCTGCCGACCTTCTGGCGGCCCAACCGGGTTCCGGTCAGGGTCGGCGCGCGTTCGGGCAACGACTTCCACCTGATCCAGATCTTCGCCAAGGCGAAGGGCAAGAAGCCGATGGAGGCGCTGGTGCTCTACCCCGCCGACGGGTACTGGCGCCTCAAGCCGCTACCGCTGCCACGTTTCGGCGACGGTGTGTACGGGTCGTCCTTCCTGATGGGGCCGGTGGAGCACGACGGCCGACCGGTG
The DNA here is from genome assembly GCF_056397705.1 of Variovorax sp. 05L425. Lineage (NCBI taxonomy): Bacteria > Pseudomonadati > Pseudomonadota > Betaproteobacteria > Burkholderiales > Comamonadaceae > Variovorax > Variovorax sp. 05L425. The sequence continues at coordinate 21,875 of NZ_JBFTNY010000019.1, forward strand.
GTGAACATCGCATCGATCGACGTCAAAACCCAGCCGCTCCGCTTCCACGTGCGTTTCGCCGGCGGCGGCAGCGCGGACGTAAAGGTTGCCGAGATCAGCCACATGCGTACAGCCCTCGATGTGTCAATCAAGCCGCCGACCAGGCGCGACCAGCCTTTCGCAATGCTGCGGTCGATGTACGTGACCGCCGACAACGCGGACATGAGTGCGATCAGTTGGCAGGCCATGCCCGCCTCGCTGCTTGAGACGCTGGACTTGTCCTCGGTCTCCACACTCGAAGCGGCGCAGGTCCGCTTTGGCCGGACAGTGCCATCGCGCCACAACACGAGTGCACCGGACATCCGGTTCAGCGGGTTCGAGACCGAGCCCGCGCGATTTGGCCCCTGAGTCTACGAAGACTGAATCGGATTCCATGCCGGCAGACAAGCAGCCGGATGCCTTCGAAATGAAAGTGCGCTTCGCATGCGGCGCGCTATTCGGCCTCTTCATTGGCCTGGGCATGTGCGTCAGTTTGTGCCCGTTGCAGCACCGTGGGTGCATGCCCGCATGAGGCGCTCGCCGTCGTCTACATAGCAGGCGCTGCGCGGTTTCGCCGACAGGTTCTCGGCGCAAGTTCGCTGGCTCCGGTAGCCACATCTCACCCAGAGGCTCTCGTAGACACCCGCCTGAAGGCTCGGTGCACATTTTCTACTCCTGTGTAGCAGATGCAATTTCAGGACGTCGAGAAAGAAGGATCGGGTAGCAGGCGATAACGCCAGCCATGTCTTACGCGAACACTTCGCCGACAAATATCACGCAACGCTTCTACCTCGAGGTGCCAACCAAGTGAAGAGTGCTTCCAATTAACCAACAATTGTCAATTAGAAACAATCATTCGAAATCTCTTGAATTAATTAACATTTGTCTATTTTGCAAACCGGCAATCGTTTTGTTGGACAAATTTTCTGGCACTTAGTAAAGTGCTTTGGCCGATGAATGTGTCGGTACTTTAAGGAGGTTTCTATGAAAGAAAATAGTCCCCAGCTGATGGCATCTACGGACTCAGTTGGTACTCAACGTCACAAGACAACTGAGGACTTCGAATCCCCGTCGGAGTCATACGGAAGCTTCGTGGCGCTTAAGCGCTTGTCGAAGCTTGAAGTCGAAGCTGTGCGAATGCAGGGTTGCGCCGACGGCGCAGGCGCCTGGATCGATTCCAGCAACAACTGATCGAGGTCTAGCCCAAGTGGCCGTGTGCTCCTTCGACGAAACGCACGGCCACTTTAAGCGGTAAATTTGAACGGACTTGTCAATGTTCGCACTGCTTGTTCTCCCATTTCAATGTCTTCAGCCCAGCGATGGAATTTGGCTGCTGGCCACAAGGCAGGGGCTTGTTCGCCTCGACCACCCAAGTGTCTTTTGTGCGGCCGAAGAGTTGGCCGCTCAAGGTTGGGGAACAGTCCTTTCAAATGAGAAGCTGCAGCAAATTCTGACGCGCCACACGGGTCACTACGACCCTAAGGTCGAAGCCTTTCTGATAGAGATCAGTGTCCTGAGACAAGTCAGCAGTAAGTTCTCTCGATATTCGCGTCTGCGTCTGCTGATGCGTCGAGAGAATGTTCCGGGTCTAGGAACGCTGATAGATGACCTGTCCTACTTCACTGGACTTGAAACAGGCGCGAGCCTTGATGCCACAGGGTTTTGCGATGGCGACTTCGTAGTCGTATATGCCGATCCATATGATTCGCACTTCATCGATCTCGTTCAAACGCGTGCGAAAGCGATGCGTAATGCGGCAGTAATGACCGCGTACTTCGCTGCACGCACGCTGGTGATCGACTCGCCCTATCTCCCGCTCGCCGGTACGCCTTGTCATTTCTGCCAGTCGGCTGCAGCAAGCCAGGTCCGAAACCAGGGGAGTGCATACAGTCCGACTTGGTCCGATGTTCTGCGCGACCTTCATTTGAAGCCTGGCGTCATCGACGGGCTGGAACATCCGGTCAAAGACACCGACCACCTCATCGCGCTCGGTGTACTTCGCAATCGCGTGCGCGAGCTTCTCGGCCCCCATCGCGAGCACACCCATTCCCGCCTATTTCTAGAGTCGTCCCAATTCCATCTTGATGGCTTCGACCTGCATCGGCAAACACCTCCCATCACTCTGGACTGTGACAAATGCGGATGAGTTTCCCCGGCGACAAACGCCAAAATGGGCCGCTGTCCCTTCGCGGCCGAATTGCTGTCAGCAACGCGAGCAGTGCTGCCGCTATCGGCGTGGAGCGCTTTCATCGACAGTCTTCCTTTCTCCGAAGTGGACGCCTGGGAACGGAATGCACTCCCTATCTTGAGAATAGGGTGTATCAATTGTCAGCGAGGCACCAGGTCATCCTCTCTGCTGAACCACCGGTTGCAGTGCCCGAATACAAATCAGCGCTGGTCGGCGATCTTCTTCGACGGCGCTCCCAACGGGCCTTCGTGAAGTCACCTCAACTCAATGAGCAGGAGATGTTTCCCTTTCTGTACCACACGTTCTGCGCACCAAGTACCGAATTCGGGATGCCCGCACCTTCGGCGGGCGGCATTTATCCGATTCACGTTCTCGTCATTCCGCTTGTGCCGATTGGTGATCGTTGGGCTGGCGGTACGGTGCTCCACTTGGCATTCCTTCAACGATCAATCTATCCCCTCTTGAGTGTCGATATCTCGGCCCTTGAAAACGCATGCTTCGATCAATCATTGAGCGAGGAAGGCGCGGCCTTCCGAGATGTCGCATTCCTCCTCGCTTATGTCTTCGACGTCGATCTGGGCACGTTGAGGTACGGCGAACGCGGATATCGCTTTGGCCTCCTCGAATGCGGGGCAATGTCGCAGCAAGCGGCGCTCGTCGGGCAGCGCTTCGGGTACGGCAACTGCTTGTTCGGGGGATATGCCGACGGCGAACTCGCCGTCCTCCTTGGGTTCAATCCACGAAAGATGCTGGTCTGTTCCGTTCAGTTGTTTGGCGCCACTTCGACATCTACGCTGAACCCCATGGATGACTGACTTGGAAAGGATCATGTTGAAGAGAAATGCGTTCATGAGGCTTCGATTCACCCAGCCTCCTCAACTAGACCTCCTGCTCGAAGGCAAATCCTTTGAAGTTCGGGACCATGACGTCATCCGCGCAATCGTCTACGCGGAGAATCCCATCGAGGAGAAGTCGTTGCTCGAGAAGCTGGACGCTTCGACGGATCACGGCACCAGTCACGTTGAGTTGTTGAAGGAATTGGTGACTGCGCAGATCCTTGTCAGTGACAACTATCGCCACCGGCTGCAGGATGCTGCCGAGCACTGGCAACGCCGTGGATGGCTCGACGCCCTCGTGCTGCACTTGAGGTCGCGTTCATTGGACTACGCAGACTTCGGTGCCACCCAGTTCAAGTCGATTGCGCCCAGCGAGCAGCCACGCAACGATCCGATCCCGGATTCTTCCATGGCGTCCGACACGGGCGTTTGGATCGAACTTCCTGCCTGCAAGCGCGGGATGCATGGGGGTGCGGATCTCTTGCAAGTTATGAGGTCAAGGCGCTCTGGCGAGGCGTGGACCACAAATGTGATGTCGACCGAGATGCTCGCGCGAATCCTGCAGGCCGGCAATTTGGAGTCGCTACGAAACCGGGAAGAGATCGCCCACTCCTCAAGGCCAGAACAAACGCTCTTTGACCGCTCATCCTACAGTGCGCTGGAAACATATGTCATATGCAACAAGATCGACGGCATTGAAGCCGGGGTCTACCGATATGAGATAGCGACAGGCCGCATGCACCAAATTGCCAACGGCGATTTCTCATCAAAGTTGGTCGAAATGTGCATCGGGCAAGGCAAGGTCCGGGGTTGTGCCTGCGCCCTCCTGATTGCAGCCCACTGGCAGCGCTATTACATGCGCTATCGACATCCACGCGCCTACAGGAACCTGCTGATTAACACAGCGGAGCTTGCGCACTACTACATCCTGGCAGCAACGGCCGCCGGCCTGAGCAACTTCATCACGCCCGCCTTCAATGACGCCGTGGCGGCGTCGTTGATAGGTCAGAAGACGACGAGCATGGGGCCACTGTACATGGTCGCCATCGGATGAGAACCGATGAAAACAACTGAACTTGTTGCTGGCCGCCGTCGAAACATCTTATTGGAAGCCCTCTTCACGCCGGCATGGGCTGCCCTGTATGAACCCGCGAGCAGAGATCGATGGGCCGTCGATGCACTTTTGGACGTGAAATTCTTCGAAGGGCTATGCGACGGTGCGCTCCATTTCGACGACCCGGGTGTCGACGAAAACTCGCCATCGGCTGAAGAACGACTGTATGACGCCACCGACGCACAAGCCTGGTCAGATTGTGGTTGGATCGAACCTCTACGCCACTACCTGCACACGAATTTCCTCCCGAAGCTTGACTACTCGGTGACTGCTGGCTGGGTTGAGGACTTCAAGGGCATGCGATCCAAGATCGAAGCCTCTCCTATGCCTGCGCAGACAAAAGGGTATCCGGCCGCCACCACGACGGGGCCAATGGAGCGGCCCGCTTCGTCAATGGCATTCACAGAGGTACTTGAACGTACAGGCCGTGAGTCCGATCAAGTTTCGGCTTCTCTGAAGATCGTTGGCAACCTTCTCGCCGAGACATTCGGCGTGAGCGGCCACAAGCGACTCGCAGTCACCGGATCACATGTGCGTCGAACAAGCCCATCCGGGGGCAGTCGCCATCCCACCGAGGCATATCTGCTCGCGTTCAATCTTGGCGGCCTTGAACCAGGCGTTTATCACTTCAATTCGTCGACATGTTGCCTCGAGTCGATCAGACCGATTCAACTTCTCGAAACGTACATGCACGAGATCTTTGGGCTGAACCGTCGCATTAACTTCGTGCCGAAAGCCGCCATTGTCCTGACATCAGTTGTCGAGCGAAGCATGCACCGATACCGAGATTCTCGCAGCTATCGAGTCATTCACCTAGATGTCGGTCACCTTCTGCTTTCACTTCAGTTGCTCGCCAAATCGATGCGGATCCCATTTTTCAGTGCCTATTCGATCGAAGAACGAAAAGTTGAAGAGATGCTCGGGATAGATGGCTTGATGGAAACCGCCGTCTGCCAGGTTGCAATTGGTTGAGGTCATGCGCAAGACAACTTCATTGCCAACCTTCTGGCTGCTGCCAAACGATTGCAGGCTTTCGTATTCCGCGAATCAGGCTCACTATTCGACCTCCGGCATGTCGGCGTCGGAACGCGAGACTTTTATTCACTCGCTCACCTCAGGCATCATTTTTCAAGAAGGGCGCCTCCGATCCGACCTTCAAGCCCTCGGACTGCTCGGCGCAGACGTCAGCTCATGTCACGCCAGCGATGATTTTCGAGTTTTGAGAGCGTCCGGACGTCACTGGGACTATGCCGACAATGCATCAGCGATGCGCCGTGATGCACAAGACATGCTGGACTATGAGGCCGAGGACCCTTACATCTCACGCCATTCAGGCGAAGAGCGGGTAGTTGACGCAGCTGAACTGGACCTCACCAACCTCGGGACCATGGCACTCTCAGCGGCACGTCTGATATTTCAGCGCATACAGACGGTGCAATTTCATCACGAAACAGTGTCTCGCAAAATGGTCCCGTCCATCGGAGCCAGGCACGGACTGATCTGTCACGTGCTGGTCAACGAGGTCTCGACGCAACGCAGAATCTTCCTTCGCATTCATGACGATGGGAGGATCGGCGCGATTCCGGCGAGCAATGACAACCGATCGACACGGTGGCCCGAGCTCGTTATCGGTGTTGATTTTGAAAGATATCAATGGCGCTACCGCACAGGGTGGATCTATCAATGCATCTATCTCGATCTGGGCCATGTCCTAGCGGCGCTCAAGCTGCATGCCGAGCACAACGGCTTGCAGCTTGAAGTGCGGAGCGCCGAATTCATGTCGCAGCCTCCCTACATGCCGCTCGAATTAGAACCACTCCTGATCGTTGGGCTGAGCGACGATAGGCAAGCTGCATGACCATTGGGGAATCTTGCATGACAACTGGACGACATGATGGGATTGTCGTGAGCGAAGATTTTGTTGAGCCTCGGCTCCAGCAACAGATTTCCGCCCTCGTTCGCAGTCCGATCTGGCAATACGGCTGGAAATCGAATAGGACCAAGGATCGATTCTGCTATTGGCATTCGCACTTTGCCGGCTCGGAGGAGGGGCGAAGCAGTTGCGAAGACGAGCTTCAGCAGGAACCGCTTCTAGCCCCAATCTTCAAGTTGTGGAAGACGCTGGAGAACGTTGTGCTCCGAGGGCATGAACCTCTACGGGTCTACGCCAACGCACATACCTATGGCGTCGAGGGCTCCGTTCACATCGACCACGACGACAAGGAAAACTACTTCTCAACTGTGTACTACGCGCACACGGCCTGGGATCGCAATTGGGCTGGCGATACGGTCTTCTATGCGGAAGACGGAGAGAACATCATTCGTTCGATCTACCCGAAGCCCGGCCGGGCGATCACCTTCCCCGGGTGCATTCCTCATTGTGCGAGAGCCCCTAGCCGGGATTGCGCAGAACTTCGCATATCGGTCGTCATCAAGACGCAACGCAAGGCAGTGGAATGAGTCAGGAGTTCACCCATCTGGTTGAGTGCGGAGCCGTCCTATCCATGCATCTGCACGGCTCGCTTTATGCACATTTGAAGGGAACGCATGATCTGCTCGTTTCCTGGGGATGCGAGCGACATGTTTGTCTTGCCGGTCTCTATCACAGCGTTTATGGAACGAACATCTATCGCGTTCAGACACTACCACTGAAACGAAGGCGTGAAGTCACCGAGATCATCGGCGCTGAAGCCGAACAACTTGCGTATATGTTTTGCATCGCGGATCGTCCGCAGGCTTTTCTGGAGTCTCCGTTTCCGGCAAGAGTACTCGACCGACGTGATTCCACTAGCTGTGATCTTGCCCCTCGGCAAGCGGTGGAGTTGATCGAAATCGAGTGTGCGAACCTGATTGAGCAAGGCCTGGGCCAGCAATTTCTGTCCGCGATCCTGCAACGGCAGGGAAATCCCGATTTCCGGTTGCGCGACTCGATCTCGCGCGAACTGCGTCGTTGCCTAGCTTCGTAGCGGATGTTCTGGGCCAGTTCCTCGCTACATCGATTCGACATCGATGCCTACTCGATCCATACGCCACGGCTGCTGACGGAGGCAAGGGTCTGCGGATTCGAAGGAAGCGCCGCGGGGGCCGCCTTCGGACTGAACGGCACGGTCAGCCGGGCACTCGGCGAGTTCGTCGAGCGACGGCATTTCATGCATCGGGTGTCCGCATGTGGCTGCTATTTTCTCGGCGAATACGACGCTGGCGAGGAATGCCTTGTTCAGTTCTATTCTCAACTCTCGGCGGAGCAATTTGATTGGCCCCGCGTCAAGCTGTCAGCATGTCGCGTCTTGAGGTGGAGAGATTGGCAACCATGCCTCATGCCCAGAAACTTAGTGAGTCTCGGTCACACCGACCTTCGGCATGATTTTGTGACGCACCCAAACCGCGACTCAAGCGGAATGGCGGCGCACGTCGATGAAACGCGCGCACTCGAACATGCAGCCATGGAGTTCGTAGAGCGACAAACGTGGATAGCCTGGTGGTTGGGAGGTGCTACGGCCACAAGGATCAATGGCATCGATGCATTCGAGCCGGCACGCCGTGACATCGATGAGAACTTGAGTGCTTACGTTCTGGATGCCGGCCTGGGCGGCTATACCGTGTTCGCATACGGCATTGACCGACAGAGAGGCGCATTTGGCCTCTATTCTGGACTGTCCTGCGCGCTCAATGCCGGTCAGGCCCTTCAAAAGGCCCTGTCCGAGGCAGCGCACGCGCGAGCCTTCCTAACGGAGAGGAATCAGTCCATGTTCTCCGTACGGACCGGCGACGAGTGGCGGGTATCGGGGCGCCTCGAGAGGAATGCAGCAACCTTCCATATCGAGGGGAGAACAACACCGCTTTCGGATTTGCTCGCTACTCCCAGCCTTCAACTCAGCGCGCTCGTGGCGCTTCCCCGCTGCTCGCTGAACGACATTCGCGAAAACCTCCTGTCTGTGTCTCAGCGCATTTATGTCTACCTTGCACAGGAGAGATCGATACTGGGTAGGCACTCCGTCGCAAGAGTGCTGAGCCCGGACTTCTATGCACATGTCGACCCCGGGAAGCCCCTGAATTACTTCAATGACCTCGGCAACCGGCTTGGAATCACCATCCCCAAAGCTTATAGACGTATTTCGACTTGTTTAGCGTAATACGTCCAATGGAAAATAATTTCCAAAGAAGATGACAATCTCGCAAATATACAAATTAAATGACCATTGATCGCGATCGAAAATTCTTTGTCACCACGGCCTTGCCATATGCCAACGGCGAACTTCATGCTGGACATCTGATGGAGTATGTCCAAGCAGACATCTGGGTTCGCGCGCAACGCATGCGGGGCAACTCCGTTCAATTCGTTTGCGCAGACGATGCACATGGAGCGCCCATCATGATTGCGGCGGAAGCCGCGGGAATGAAACCCGAAGATTATGTTGCCTCCGTGACGGGAGGTCGCACGGCCTTTCTCGCTGGCTTTAGCATCGAATTCGATAATTGGTACACGACCCATAGTCCTGAAAATCGAAATTTAGCGCGAGAAATTTACCTATCATTGAAATCAACAGGTCTAATTTTTACTCAAGAAGTTTCGCAATTCTTTGACCCTGTCAAAGGCATGTTTCTTCCAGATCGTTTCGTAAAGGGGATCTGTCCGAAATGTCACTCCCATGATCAATATGGAGACGCTTGCGAGGTATGCGGAACTGTTTATTCTGCGACCGACCTACTGGAACCACGCTCATCACTGACCGGAGCTGTGCCCGAGATCAGATCGTCCGAACATCATTTTTTTCACCTGTCAGACGCGAAAGTCACGGATTATCTGCGCCGATGGACAGAAGGCGGCTCGCTGCAGCCTGAAATCCTCAACAAGACAAAAGAATGGTTTTCATCTGGTCTGCGCGACTGGGACATCTCGCGGGATGCCCCCTATTTCGGAATTGAAATTCCAGATGCACCAAACAAGTATTTTTACGTCTGGCTGGATGCGCCAATTGGATATCTTGCGAGTCTGAAAAATCATTTTTCCAAAGGTCAAGCGTGCAACCACAGATATCCAAACTCAAGAGTACAGGAGAATTTTGAAGCCTTCATGGATTCGAGTGAAATGGAGCAGATCCACTTCATTGGCAAGGATATCGTCTATTTTCATACCCTATTCTGGCCAGCGATGCTTAAATTCAGTGGACGCAAAGCCCCTTCCCGTATACATGTGCATGGCCACCTTACGATCAACGGCGAAAAAATGAGCAAAAGCAAGGGCAACGGCATGGACCCGATGCACTATCTTGCGGCAAAAATGGATCCCGACTGTCTGCGATATTATCTTGCAGCCAAGCTGAATTCAAAAATTGAAGACATTGATTTCAATTTCAATGATTTTGTATTTCGCGTTAATTCCGATTTAATCGGAAAATTTGTCAACATCGCAAGCAGATCGGCAGGATTTTTAACGAAATACTTCGACTCCCGGTTATGTGCTTGCGATGGAGAGGCTGCTGCTTTACTGACACAACTTCAAGCTCATGTTCAACATTCCGCAGACTGCTTTGCCCACCTCGAATACAGCAGGCTGATTCGTGAAACGATGGGCATGGCTGACTTGGTCAATGCCTTTTACGATGGAAAAAAGCCGTGGCTGCTTGCCAAGGATCCAGTGCAGCACCGTGCGCTGCATGTTGTTTGCTCATTCTGCATTGAAGCTTTCCGACTACTTACCGTCGTGTTGAGGCCGATTGTTCCGCAACTGGCAGAGCGCGCGGAGGATTTCATGCAAATAGCCCCGCTCAATTTTGACAGCGCCGAGCACTATTTAGGACCCGGGCATTCAATTCAGCCGTACAAACATTTGCTTGGGCGAGTCACTACCGAGCAGCTTCATCAAGCTTTTTCTGCTTCTCAATGATGGCGCACATTTTTTCAGCGTCCAACTCGCGCAATCCTTATCGCTGACTGGCCGTGATCAAAGCCTTGTCACTTCCCCCGTAGCTGCAGCAAAAGGCCGCTCACCAGTGAGCCTACTGGACCACCGCCGTGCCGGGCATCTGATCACCCGGCGCCGTGAAGATCTGCGCGGCATCGACCGCGTCAAAGCGATATTGCTTGCCGCAGAAGTCGCATCCGACCTCGATGTCGCCGCGCTCCGCGAGGATGCTCTCGGCCTCTTCCTGACCGAGCCCACGGATCATTCCCTCCACCCGCGCGCGTCCGCAGGTGCACGCGAAGTGCGGCCCCAGCATGCCGGATTGCGGCTCGAAGCGCAGCACCTTTTCTTCCCAGAACAGGCGGCGCAGGATGGTGTCGACGTCGAGCGTGAGCAGTTCGTCGCGCGTGAGGCTCGACGCCAGGATCGAGATGCGGTTGTAGTCCTCGTTGTGACCGATCTGGTCTTGCTGGACCTGGTCGTGGTCGCCCTTGGCGGTGCCTTCGAGGTTGGCCTCGCCCTTGACCGGCAGGCGCTGGATCAGCAGGCCCGCGGCGACCTTGTCGTCCGCCGCCAGCACCAGCGTGGTGTCGAGTTGTTCGCTCTGCAACATGTAGTGCTGGAGCACGTCGCTGAGCCGTTGAAGCTTTTCTCCGTGGTCGCCGACCAGCGGCACCACGCCCTGGTATGCCTGCTGCCCGGGGAGTTTGTCCTTGGGATCGAGCGTGATCGCGCAGCGCCCTTTGCTGTGCACGTTGACCATGTCGGACAGCCGCGCGTCGGCCAGCAGTTCGCCGGTCACCTTGGCGGTGGCGCGCAGGCTGAGATCGGGCTTGACCTCGGCGACCGCGATCTTGACCGGGCCGTCACCGAAGATCTGAAGAATCAGCGCGCCATTGAACTTGATGTTGGCCTGCATCAGCGTGGCGGCGGCCGTCATCTCGCCGAGCAGTTCGGCCACGGGCGCCGGATAGGCGCCGGTCGCGGTGTTGGACGCGCGTCGCGCCAGGATTTCCTGCCAGGCATCCGTCAGGCGCACGATCATCCCGCGCACCGGCAGGCCATCGAACAGGAACTTGTGGAGTTCAGACATTACACCCCCATGCGCCTTTGGCGCTCCCCCTCTAGGGGGCGCACCCAGCGGCCCGGCAAAGCCGGTTCCGCGGGTGCCTTGGTCTCGGAAACGCGGGAAGAGGTGGGAGTGGGCTTCATTCAAGCGATTTTCTTCAGGCCCTTCGCGAAGCGATGGGCGTTTTCAACATAGTGCTCGGCGCTCTGCCGCAGCTTGGCGGCGGCCGCATCGTCGAGCGTGCGAACCACCTTGGCGGGCGAGCCGATGATGAGCGAGTTGTCGGGGAATTCCTTGCCCTCGGTCACGACGCTGCCGGCGCCAACGATCGAATTGCGGCCGATCTTCGCGTTATTCAAGATCACCGCCTGAATGCCGATCAGCGAGTTGTCACCGATCGTGCAGCCGTGCAGCATGACCTGGTGGCCCACCGTGACGTTCTCGCCGATGGTCAGCGGGCAGCCGTGGTCGGCATGCAGCACCGACAGATCCTGCACATTGCTGTTCCGCCCGATGCTGAGCGTTTCGGTGTCGCCACGCAGCACCGCGCCGAACCAGACGCTGGCGTTCTCGGCCAGCACGACATTTCCGATCACCTGCGCACTGTCGGCGACCCAGGCGCCTTCGCCCAGTTGCGGCGCCACGCCGTCGAGTTCATACAGGGCCATCGCGGTGTCTCCAGAGGTCAAAAACTAGAATTGTAGGGATGCACCCTCGCCTTGGCGCCCTGGCCGCACTGCGGCTGACCGATCCTGAAGAGAAGGTTGCGGCCACGCGCGCCGTCTTCGCCGAACTCGACCTTCTCGCTACTCGCCCCCTCTCCGTGCCGGTTCGACAGGCCAGCGACGAAACCGGCGTGCCCGGCCGACCAAATCGCCCCCTGCGCGTATCGGCCACCGCGGTCGAAAAGCGATCGCCTTTCACGCGCGAAGGGCGCGCCGCGCTGATCCACTCGATCTGCCACATCGAATTCAACGCGATCAATCTCGCGCTCGACGCCGCCTGGCGTTACGACGGCATGCCCGAGGCTTACTACCGCGACTGGCTGCGCGTGGCCGACGAGGAAGCCCGGCATTTCACCCTGCTGCACGCGCACCTGCGCGGCATGGGCTACAGCTATGGCGACTTCACCGGCCATGACGGCCTCTGGAACATGTGCGAGAAGACGAAGGACGATGTCGTCGCGCGCATGGCGCTGGTGCCGCGCACGCTCGAAGCCCGCGGGCTCGATGCGACGCCACTGATCCAGGCCAAGCTGCGCCGTGTCAACACGCCCGACGCGCTGGATGCCTGCGCGATCCTCGACATCATCCTGCGCGACGAAATCGGCCACGTGGCGATCGGCAACCACTGGTACGGCTGGCTGTGCGAACGCGAAGGGCTCGATCCGATCTCGCACTACCGCGTGCTCTACCGCCGGCACGAGGCGCCGCGTCTCAAGCCGCCCTTCAACATCGAGGCGCGTGTACGGGCCGGCTTTACCGACGAAGAGTTGAACGCACTGACGGCTCACCCACCCAAGGAATCTCCATGACCCAAGTCGCAAAAGGCACATTCACGGTCTCGCTCCAACCTTTGCCATTCGAAAGCGAGGATTCCGAGCCCAAGCTGCTGGGCCGCATGACCCTCGACAAGCAGATCACCGGCGATCTCGTTGCAACCACGAAGGGGCAGATGCTCAGCGCCATGACGAGCACCAAGGGCTCGGCCGGCTACGTTGCCATCGAGCGAGTCACCGGGGTTCTCGGAAACAAGCGCGGCTCGTTCGTCTTGCAGCACACCGGCACGATGCGCCGCGGCGCGCCCTCACTGTCCGTGACCGTCGTTCCGGACTCCGGCACCGAAGAGCTGGCCGGTATCGAAGGCGCGTTCAAGATCGATATCGTGGAAGGCAAGCACTTCTACGAATTGACCTATCGCCTGCCCGGCGGTTGAACGTCATGCCCCAGTTCGGGCTTCGCCGCGCTGCGACTTCGACTTCGACTTTTTTTTGACGGGACTTCGGCCAGGAATTTCAACGAGCTTCGCGACCGCCTGTGGCCGGCGCGCGCCATTGCCACGCGCCGCACGAGCCGGCGGCTCCTGCTCGGACTCGCGCAGCGCCGCATCGATCAGCGCATCGGCCATCCACAGCGCCGTACGCTCCACCTCGCGGTCACGCAGTCCCCAGATGTCCTTCAGGATCACGTAGGGCTCGATGCCATAGACAACCGACAGCGCGTGATGCAGCCGGTCTCTCGCGGCCGGACGCAGCTGCGGCGCAAGGGGGGCGATCGCATGTTCGAGGATGCGCACGCGATGCCCGCGCCGGTAGGGCTCTTCTTCCAGCAGGCCGGCGCGCTCCAGCCCCCATTGCTCCAGCGACAGTTGCGCCGCGGCCCGCATTTGCGCCTCGAATTCCTTGAAGCGCGGGAAGGTCTGCAGGAACAGCTCGTGCACGCGGTCGCGCCCGTTCGGGATGTCGGAAGCCAGCTTTCTCACGGGGCCGAGTGAACTGTCGATCACGGCCGTCACCAGCGCACTGCGACTCGGAAAGTAGCGGTAGGCGGTGGCGCGCGACACCTTCGACCGTGCCGCCGCTTCGGCGACGGAAGGAATGTGGCCGCTCTGCTGGATGATGTCCATGGCGGCGCCAAGCAGCAATTTGAAAGTGGCGGCCTTGACACCGCTCTCCGGCGGCACCGGGGGTTCACTCAGCTTGTGCTTCAGTCGAGCCATGGGGTTTCTACGGGTTCTTGGGGGGCTGACTTGGCTTGTGTGTGTCCGAGGGCGGATCGTATGATGCACCGATCCCGATTTGAGACGCAAGTCTCAAAACGCAGGTTCCCTGATCTTCGCGGCGACGAGCGCAAGGCTCGAAGCACCGCGAAGCAACCCGGAGACAACGGCATGCGCTTGGCCAGCTGGAGTTGGGGTGGACGCGAGCACGTCGGCACGATCTCTGCCGACGGGCGGGAAGCCGCGCCTCTTGCGGTGCGCGATGCTTCGGCGGGAGTGCTCCCGCTCATTCAGGCACTGGCGCGTGGCGAAACCTTGCCGCCCGCATCGGGCACGCGCTTGCCGGTCGACGTGATCACGCTGCGCGCACCGCTGCCGCGCCCCTTGCGCAGTCTGTTCTGCATCGGACGCAACTACCGCGCGCATGCGCAAGAACTTGCGGGCACGGTGTTCCGGGAATCGATGCCTGCAAGCGATCCGTGGCCGATCGTCTTCGGCAAGCTCGGCGAATGCGTGGTCGGGCCTTGCGACACGGTGCGGCTGCCCTCGCCTTCCACCACCGTGCAGATCGACTACGAGTCCGAACTCGCAGTCGTCATCGGTCGAGGCGGGCGCGACATCGCGCGGTCGCGCGCCATGGACTACGTGTTCGGCTACACGATCGTCAACGACGTGACCGCGCGCGACGTGCAGATGCGCCATCAGCAGTGGGACTTGGGCAAGAGCTTCGACGACTTCTGCCCGATGGGTCCGTGGATCGTGACCGCCGACGAACTCGACGGCCGAGCGACCCGCGTGCGCGGCTGGGTCAACGGCGAAGCGCGACAGGACGGGCTGACGAAGGACATGATCTTCGACATCCCTACCCTGATCGAGACCTGCTCGCGCGGCATCACGCTCTACCCGGGCGACGTGATCGCCACGGGCACGCCGGCCGGCGTGGGCATGGGGCTGAATCCGCCACGCTGGCTCAAGTCGGGCGACGTGGTGCGCGTCGAGATCGACGGCGTGGGCGTCATCGAGAACCGATTCGAGTAAGCCATGGCATTCCAACTGATCGACCGCATCGCGGTGGAAGAAGAAGGCGAAGGCCCGGCCATCGTCTGCGTGCACGGCCTGGGCGGCAGCGGCAACACCTTCACGCCGCTGATGCCCGCGATGGCGCGACACCGTGTGATCCGCGTGGACCTGCCCGGCAGCGGGCGTTCGCAGCGCGCCGAAGGCGAATTGTCGATCGAGCGCTACGTCGAGACGCTGCTTCGCGTGTGCGAGCGGCTCAATGTGGCGCGCGCCCACTGGATCGGGCACTCGATGGGCACCATCGTCTGCCAGCACATCGCGGCGGATCATCCGAAACTCGTGGCCGGCGTTGCGCTCTTCGGCCCGTTGATCGCGCCACCCGATGCCGCCCGCACGGCAATGAAGGCGCGCGCCGCGAAGGCCCGAGAAGGCGCGGCCGGCATGCAGGAGATCACGCAGGCATTGCTGCAGGCCGCGATTTCGGCGGACACGCGCCAGCGACTTCCGATCGCTGTCGCCTTCGTGCGTGAAAGCCTGATGCGCCAGGACGGCGAAGCCTACGCGCGCAGTTGCGAAGCGCTGGCGGGCGCGCAGCCCGCCACAGTGGACCGCATCGAAGCGCCCGTACTGCTGGTGACGGGCGACGAAGACGGCGTCGCGCCGCCGCAGTCCGTCCGCGCGATGGCCGACCGGCTGCACCGCGCGGCCAGCAAGCGCGTGGTGGTGCTGCCGCGCTGCGGCCACTGGACGCCCATCGAGCGCCCCGACGAGTGCCAGCGCGAGTTGCGTGACTTCCTGGCCGCACAAGCGAGGATCTGACCATGGCCGATGTGATGTTCACCAATGTGCGCATCTTCGATGGTGGCGGCGAAGCGCCTTTCACCGGCGATGTGCTGGTGCAGGGCAACCGCATCGCACGCGTCGTCCGCACGGGCTACGGCGTGCAGTCCGCGCCCGTGACCGGCGCACGCGTGATCGACGGCGCGGGCGCCTTCCTGATGCCGGGCATGGTCGAGGCCCACACCCATTTCTCGTGGAACGACCAGCCCAGTCTCGATGCGATCCAACGCATGCCGCCGGAAGAACACATCCTGTGGTGCGCTGAAGTGGCCAAGCGCTACCTCGACATGGGCTGGACCAGTTGCGTCGGCGCCGCCGCCGCGAAGCCCCGGCTCGACGTGGTGATCCGCAACGCCATCGCCGACGGCACCATCATCGGCCCGCGCTATCTCGCGGCCAGCCAGGAGATCACCGTGCCTGGCGGCCTGGGCGACACCACGCAGCCGCACCTGCCGCAGCCCGAGTTCGCTTTCGGCGCGGTGGTCAGCGGCGTAGAAGAGATGCGGCGCTGCGTGCGCATGTTCGTCAAGTACGGCGTCGATTCGCTCAAGATCAACCTGTCGGGCGAATCGATCACCGGCATGCCCAGCGAGATGAGCCAGTTCACCGAAGAGGAGATCGCCGTCTGCGTGCAGGAGGCCAAGGCATGGGGCAAGCGGGTCGCGGCGCATGCGCGCTCCACCTGGTCGATCAAGCAGTGCGTCAAGCAGGGCATCGAGGTCATCTACCACGCGAGCTTCACCGACGAGGAAGCGCTCGATATGCTCGAAGCGCACAAGTTCGAGCACTTCATTGCGCCCGGACTCGCATGGCTCATCAACACCTCCCACCACGCGAGCGAATGGGGCCTCACGCCCGAAGTCACGCGCAAGATGGGCTACCACCGCGAGCTGGACGCCGCCGTCGAGAGCATGCGCGCGATGCGCCGGCGCGGCATCCGCATCCTGCCCGGCGGTGACTACGGCTTTGCGTGGACACCGCACGGCACCAACGCAAAGGACCTGGAGTACTTCGTCAAGTATGTCGGCATGAGCACCATGGAAGCGTTGCTTTCGGCCACCGCCTGGGGCGGGCCGATGATGCGCATGGGCAAGGTGCTCGGCTACATCCGCGAGGGCTATCTCGCCGACATCCTCCTGATCGACGGCGATCCGCTCGCGGACATCACGGTGCTGCAGGACAAGGCGCGCATCCTGGCCGTGATGAAGGATGGTGAATTCCATCGTGCCCCGCCCGTGCGCCGCGCGCACACCACCCGGTGGGCAAGTGCGTGAACACAGGAGAAGATCATGGCTGACGTCGTCTTCACTAACGTTCGAATCATCGACGGGACAGGACAGAATCCTTACTCCGGCAGCGTGCTGGTGCGCGGCAATCGCATCCGCCAGGTGGGCCGCAGCACCGCGCCGATCGCGCCGAGCGGTGCGATGGTGGTCGACGCGGCCGGCGCCACGCTGATGCCCGGCATGTGCGAGGCGCATACGCACTTTTCGTGGAACGACGCGGCCACGCTTTCGGCCATCCAGCGCATGCCGCTGGAAGAGCACGTGCTGTGGTGCGCCAAGGTGGCGAGCCGGTATCTGCAGGCGGGGTTCACGTCCTGCGTCGGCGCGGCGTGCGCCAAGCCGCGGCTGGACGTGGTGATCCGCAATGCCATCAATGCGGGCCAGATCCCGGGGCCACGCTATCTGGCCGCCAGCCAGGAGATCACGGTGCCCGGCGGCCTGGGCGACGAGACCTTGCCGCACCTGCCCTTCC
Organism: Variovorax sp. 05L425; assembly: GCF_056397705.1. Lineage (NCBI taxonomy): Bacteria > Pseudomonadati > Pseudomonadota > Betaproteobacteria > Burkholderiales > Comamonadaceae > Variovorax > Variovorax sp. 05L425. Next base: position 39,341 of record NZ_JBFTNY010000019.1, read on the forward strand.
CCGAGTTCAGCTTCGGCGTCAATGTCAACTCTGCGGACGACATGCGCAAGGTGGTGCGCATGTTCCTCAAGTACGGCGTCGACTCGATCAAGCTCAACCTCTCGGGCGACAACTTCACGCCCGACTCGCCGGCCGAGACCACCTGGATGAGCGACGCGGAAGTGGATGCGGCCATGACCGAAGTGCGCGTGCGCGGCAAGCGCGGCACGGCACACGCCCGCTCGGCGGCATCGGTCAAGCAGGCATTGCGGCACGGCATCGATGTGATCTACCACGCGAGCTTCACCGACGAGGAGACGCTCGACATGCTCGAGGCCGCGAAGGACCGCGTCTTCGTCGCACCGGGCATCGCGATCCTCTACGCGATGCTGCACGAGGCCGAGGCCTACGGCATCACCTACGAGAAGGCTTCGGCGATGGGTTACCAGATCGAGTGGGATGCCGCACTCGAATCGCTCAAGGCCATGCACCGGCGCGGCGTGCGCATCCTCCCGGGCGGTGATTACGGCTTCGCCTTCACGCCGCATTGCCAGAACGCGCGCGACCTGGAGTTTTTCGTCAAGTACCTCGGCTTCACGCCGATGGAGGCGATCCGCTGCGCCACGCTTTACGGCGGCCAGATCATGATGCGCGGCAACGAACTCGGCACGATCCAGGACGGCTACCTCGCCGACCTGCTGCTGGTGGATGGCGATCCGCTCGCCAATCTTTCGATCCTGCGTGACCCGAAGCGCATCCTGGCCGTGATGAAGGACGGCGAATTCGCCAAGGCGCCGGAGTTCAGCGCGCAACGCCTCTGGGAGCGCGCCGCATGAAACGCAGGCAGTGGGTGCCGTGGCTGGTGTTCGGCGTGCCGATCGCGGTGTTCGCGGTGTGGGCCATCGTGGACAACGCGCCGCTCTTCTTCAAGACGCTGCTCAACGGGCTCACGCTGGCCTCGCTGTACTTCCTCGTCGCGAGCGGCTTCACCCTGGTCTTCGGACTGATGCGCAACGTCAACCTGGCGCACGGCTCGCTCTATCTCGTCGGCGCCTACATCGGCTGGATGGTGGGCGAGCACACGGGCTCCTGGGTGCTCGCGGTGATCGCCGGATTTCTCTCGGCCGCGGTGCTGGGGCTGCTGATGCAGGTGCTGATCTTCCGGCACATGCAGGGGCAGGACCTGCGTCAGACGCTGGTGACGATCGGCCTCTCGATCGTGATGGCGGACATCGCGCTCTGGATATGGGGCGCCGAGATCTACACCTTCGACCCGCCGGCATGGATCTACGGCTCCACCACGCTGCCGCTGGTCAACAAGTTTCCGACCTATCGGCTGATGGTGCTGCTGGCCTCGATCGTGATCGGCATCGGCCTGTGGCTGCTGCTGGCGCGCACGCGCATCGGGATGATGATCCGTGCCGGCGTCGATGACCGCGGGATGCTCGCGGCGTCCGGCGTGAACGTGCAGCGCGTCTTCGCGCTGACCTTCGCCATCGGCGCAGGACTGGCGGGGCTGGCAGGCGTGGTCGGCGGCACGGCGCTGTCGGTCTCGCCGGGCGAGGACACGCGCTACCTCCTCGCCTCGCTGGTGGTGGTGATCGTCGGCGGCATGGGCAGCGTGGTGGGCGCGGCCATCGGCGCGATGCTCATCGGCCTGGCGGAGCAGTTCGGCCTCGCCTATGCGCCGACGTACAGCGTGGTTTTCACCTTCGTGATCATGGTGGTCGCCCTCGCCTTCAAACCGCGCGGGCTGATGGGGAGGAATACATGAGCGCAGTGCCGGGCCGCCCCAAGCAAGCTCGCACCGCAGTGCGAAGCACGGAGGTTTCTCAATGAGCGCCGCACAATGGCGACGAGCCATGAACTCCTCGGCGGCCGCGGCCGGCGCGGCCCGGCGCAGCGGCGAAGCGGGCAGGCTTCATCCGGTTGCGACGACGCCAACATCGACGGCCGGGACGACCGGGTTGCCGTCGCAACGCTGGCGTTCCGCGTGGCGGGCGGTGCATTGGCGGCACGTGGTGGTGCTGGCCTTCGTGCTGATCTATCCCTTCGTCGCTACGCCGTTCTTCACCTACCAGATCGGCGCGCAATCGCTCGCGCTCGGGCTGATCGCCCTGTCGCTCACCTTCCTGGGCGGATACGGCGGCATGGTCTCGCTCGCGCAGATGACGGTCGCGGGCTTCGCGGCCTACATGCTTGCGATCTTCGGCACCAGCAGCAACATCGCCATCAGCCTGGGCTGGCCGTGGTGGCTGGCGCTGGTGGTGGCCGTGGCGCTGGCCACGATCTTCGCGGCGGCGGTCGGCTGGCTTTCGGTGCGCACCGAAGGCATCTACACGATCATGATCACGCTCGCGGTCGGCGTCGCGTTCTTCTATCTGGCGCAGCAGAACTACACGGTGTTCAACGGCTTCCAGGGCTTCAGCAAGCTCGCGGCGCCGACGGTGTTCGGGCTGGACATTCGCGAGCCGGTGCCCTTCTACTTCCTCGTGCTGGCGTGCGCGTTGGCCGGCTACTTCTGGGTGAAGTATCTGATCCGCGCGCCCTTCGGCATCGCGCTGCAAGGCATTCGCGACAACCCACGCCGCATGCAGGCACTGGGCTACAACGTCACCGCGCACCGCGTCGCCGCCTATGCGGTAGCGGGTCTCCTGGCTGCGGTCGGCGGCGTGCTGATGGTCTGGTACAACAACCGCATCTCGCCCGGCACGATCGGCACGGGCGCCATGATCAACATCCTCATCATCGCCGTGCTCGGCGGCATGAAGCATCCTGTCGGCGCCTTCGTCGGCGCGATCGTGTTCGTGCTGCTGCAGAACTTCGCCATCGACCTCGTCGACCGCGAACGCTTCAACCTCGTGATCGGCGGCGTCTTCCTCGCGATCGTCCTGTTTTCCCCCGACGGGCTTCTGGGTTTGTGGCAGAGCCGCACACGCCTGGTGAGCCTTTTCACCCACCGCGGCCGGAGCCGCATTCATCAATGACAACCAGGAGCGAGACATGAGCAAAGGCAGAAGAGTGTTCGGGCGCAGCATCGTGGCCGCGGCGGCGTTGCTTGCGGTGTCCGGGTTCACCTACGCGCAGGAGACCCTGAAGATCGGCCTCCTCGCCACGCTGGAGGGGCCGTTCGCGGCACCCGGGCAGGACAGCATGCGCGGCGCGGACCTCGCGCTCAAGCAGAAGAACGGCATGGCGGGCGGCAAGAAGATCGAGTTCGTGAAGGTCTCTTCCGACGCGACCCCCGACAAGGCCGTGAACGCCACGCGCAAGGCGGTCGAGCAGGACAAGGTCCAGATCATGATCGGCCCGCTGTCGGGCGACGAGGGCATCGCGGTCAAGAACTACGCGAAGACGCAGCCCAACATCACCTTCATCAACGGCTCTTCGGGCGCGCAGGGGGCGACGCTCTCGGACCCGGCACCGAACTTCTACCGCTTCAACACCGAGGGCGCGCAGTGGATGGTAGGCCTCGGCGAGCATGCGCTCTCCAAGGGCTACAAGAAGACCTTCCTGATCGCGGAGGACTACGGATTCCCGTATTCGCAGGTGCAGGGCTTCATGGCCAGCTATTGCGCCAAGGGCGGTAAGGTGATCGACAAGGCCTGGGTGCCGCTGGGCACCAAGGACTACGCCTCCGTCATCGCGAAGATCCCGAAAGATGCCGACGCCCTGCTGGTGGTGCTGGGCGGCTCCGACGCGGTGAATTTCCTCACGCAGTACGAGCAGGCCGGCGGCGACAAGCCGATGATCGGCGGCTCGATCACGGTGGACCAGACGGTCCTCAACTACAAGGGCAAGCGCCGCGAATCGCTGCTGGGCACCGCATCCGCGGGCCCGATGGCCGATTCGATCGACACGCCGGAGTGGAAGAAATTCGTCGCCGACTACAAGGCCAACTTCAAGGACGGCTTCCCGAGCCCGTCGCTCTTCGCCTACCTCTACTACATCAACACCAAGGCGACGCTCGACGCGCTGGATACAGTGAAGGGCGATCTGTCGAACGGCCAGAAGGCCTATCGCGAAGCGCTGCAGAAGACCAACTTCCAGGGCCCGGCGGGCGTGGTGAAGATCGACGCCAACCGCAACGGCGTGGGCACCACCTACATCACCGAAGTGACAAAGGCGCCGGACGGCTCGTTCTACAACAAGGTGGTGAAGACAGTGCCTGACATCTCGCAGACGTTGGGACTGCCGGAGGCCGACTTCAAGAAGATGGGCCTGGGCACTCGCGACGTGCCCGACTGCAGGACTTGAGCCCCGAATGGCCACGATCACCCCTCTCCGATCGGCCGCTTCGCGCGGCGCCGCGAATGCCGGCGCCGGCGCGCAGTTGTTGTCGGGCGATGCCCTGCGGCTCGTCGGGGTGACGCGTGCCTTCGGTGCGCTGCGCGCGGTGGACGACGTGTCGCTCACCGTCGCAGCGGGCGAGAAATACGCCATCCTCGGCTCCAATGGGGCCGGGAAGACGACGCTGTTCAATGCGATCACCGGCGACTTTCCGCCCACCGGCGGTCGCATCCATTTCTTCGGCGAGGACATCACTGACCTTCTGCCGTACGAGCGCATCCGCAAGGGGCTGCGTCGTACGTACCAATCCTCGCTTCTGTTCCGCGAGTTGACGGTGCGCGACAACCTCTTCCTCGCGGTGCGCGGCGTAGCCAACGGGCGCTTCAGCTTTCTGCGGGCGCGCGACGGGCATGCCTCGACCCGTGCGACGCAAGACTTGCTCGAGCGCACGCGACTGACCCATATCGCAGAAGAAAAGGTTGCCAATCTCGCGCACGGGCAACAACGCCAACTCGAAATCGGCATGGCGCTGGCCGGCGCGCCACGGCTGATCCTGTTCGACGAGCCGGCTGCCGGCCTGTCGCCTGGGGAGCGCCGGGAACTCGTCGCGCTGCTGCGCTCGCTGCCGGCGCACATGAGCTTCGTGCTGATCGAGCATGACCTGGAGATCGCCCTGCGCGTGGTCGACCGCGTCACCGTGATGCACAACGGCCGCACGCTGCGCACCGGGAGCCCGGCAGAGATCGAGGGCGACGCCCAGGTGCAGGCCATCTACATGGGGAGCCGTCACTGATGGCCTGGTTCCGCAACAGCCGCGAGAACGACGGCGCCAACACCGTCGGCAACAACGCGCCGGTGCTCGCCATCGACAGTCTCGACGTGTTCTACGGCCACGCCCATGCGCTGCAGAGCGTGAGCCTGACGCTCGAACGCGGCGTGCTCGGCATCGTCGGCCGCAACGGCATGGGCAAGACCACGCTGTGCAACGCGATCACCGGCATGGTGCCTGCGCGTGGAAGCATCCGGCTCGCGGGCGAAGAGATCCTTGGCCTCGCTCCCAACGAAATCACGCGGCGCGGCATCGCCTACGTGCCGCAAGGCCGGCGTGTCTGGCCGTCGCTGTCGGTGGACGAAACATTGCGGCTGGTCGCCAGCCGGCGGCGGGAAGTCGACCGTGTCTACACCATGTTCCCGCGTCTTGCGGAACGACGCGGGCATGGCGGCGCGCAGCTCTCGGGTGGCGAACAGCAGATGCTGGCCATCGGCCGCGCCCTGCTCCTGAATCCGAAGCTGCTGGTGATGGACGAGCCCACCGAAGGGCTGGCGCCGATGATCGTCGAGCAGGTGGCGCAGTCCCTGCGCGACCTCGCCGCAGAAGGCCGCATCGCCGTGCTGCTGATCGAGCAGAACCTCGGCGTCGCCATCTCTGTGGCCGACCGCATCGGCGTGATGGTCAACGGGCGCATCGCGCAGCAGATGCCCGCCGCGCAACTGGCGGCCGACGTCGACATGCAGGAGCGCCTGCTCGGCGTGCGCTCCAACGGCCATGACGAAGAGCCCGCCGAAGGCGTTGGCCAGGCGATGCAAGGCCCCGCCGAAGCCACGCAAGTCTTCACGGTGCGCCGCGCCCATGGCGACGGCACGCCCTCGCTCGACGACCTCGCGCCGCGCACGGTGCGCGGCTTCAACCGCTGGAACGCGGGCGGCACGGCCGCGCCGATCGCCGACATCGAGCGCCAACCGACTGCGCCACCGGCACCGTCCGCCGCATCCGCGACGCCTGCCGCACCGCAGATCTTCGATTTCCCGGTCGCCGCCAGCAGCGTGCGCGCGGCCTATGTCGCCGGCACCTTCGACACCAAGGGGCGCGAGCTGTTCTTCCTGCGGCAATGCCTGGAGCGGCTCGGCCTGCGCGTCGTCACGGTCGATCTGTCGACGTCCGGCAAGCCATCGCCCGCCAGCGTGCATCCGCGAGAGGTCGCGCGCCACCATCCGCAGGGCGAGTCGGCGGTCTTCAGCGGTGACCGCGGCAACGCGACGGCTGCGATGGCTCTCGCCTTCGAGGCTTTCGTGCCAGCGCGTCGCGACCTCGGCGGGATCATTTCCGCGGGCGGATCCGGCGGCACTTCGATGGCAACGCAAGGCATGCGCGCGTTGCCCATCGGCGTGCCCAAGGTGATGATCTCGACCATGGCCAGCGGCGACACGCGCCCCTACGTGGGCCCGAGCGACATCTGCATGATGTATTCGGTCACGGACGTGCAGGGCATCAACCGCATCAGCGAGCGCGTGCTCGCCAACGCGGCGAACGCGCTGGCCGGAATGATCGCTCACCCGCCCATCGTCTCGACCGACGGCAAGCCGGCGGTCGGCCTCACGATGTTCGGCGTCACCACGCCCTGCGTGCAGATGCTGACAAAGCGGCTGGAAGACAGCTACGACTGCCTCGTCTTCCACGCCACCGGCGTCGGCGGGCAGTCGATGGAAAAGCTCGCCGACTCCGGTCTGCTGGCCGGCGTCGTCGACGTCACGACCACCGAGATCGCCGACGAAATCGTCGGCGGCGTGCTCTCCGCCGGCCCGACGCGCATGGATGTCTTCGCGCGCCACGCCCTGCCTTACGTGGGCTCCTGCGGCGCGCTCGATATGGTGAACTTCGGCGCCTGGGACACCGTGCCCGAGCGCTTCCGCGCCCGCAAGCTGTACAAACACAACACCACGGTGACGCTGATGCGTACCACGCCGGACGAATGCCGCGCGATCGGCGAATTCATCGCGGCCAAGCTCAACGCGATGCGCGGTCCAGTGCGCTTCCTCATTCCCGAAGGCGGCGTTTCGGCGATCGACCGGGCCGGCCAACCCTTCCACGACCCCGAAGCCGACCGCGCGCTGTTCGTCGCGATCGAGCAAGGATTCCGCACCGGCGCCGACCGCAAGCTCCTGCGGCTGCCGCTGCACATCAACGACGAGGCCTTTGCCGATGCGCTGGCCGGCGCGTGGCACGAGGTGTCGCATCCGACCACCAGCGCGCTGCGCGCCTGAATCCAGGAGCACCCCCCATGCCACGCATCGACCGCTCCACGCTCCTGCAACGCCTGCGCGCCAAGATCGCCGCCGGCCGGCCGATCATTGGCGGCGGCGCCGGCACCGGGCTTTCGGCCAAATGCGAGGAAGCCGGGGGCATTGACCTGATCGTGATCTACAACTCCGGTCGCTACCGCATGGCCGGTCGCGGCTCGCTCGCCGGCCTGCTCGCCTACGGCAACGCGAACGAGATCGTCTGCGAGATGGCGCGCGAAGTGCTGCCGGTGGTCAAGCAAACGCCCGTGCTCGCGGGCGTGAACGGCACCGACCCGTTCATGATCCCGGACGAGTTCCTGCGGCGACTGATTTCGCTCGGCTTCTCGGGCATCCAGAACTTCCCGACCGTCGGCCTGATCGACGGCACCTTCCGCGCCAACCTCGAGGAAACCGGCATGGGCTACGGACTGGAGGTGGAACTGGTCGAGCGGGCCCGCGCGCTCGATCTGCTGACGACGCCCTACGTCTTCAGCGAAAGCGATGCACGCGCGATGGCCAAGGCCGGCGCCGACATCGTGGTCTGCCACATGGGCCTGACCACCGGCGGCGCGATCGGCGCCGAGACCGCGCTCACGCTCGATGGCTGCGTGGCGCACATCAACGAGTGGAGCGCCGCAGTGAAGTCCGTGAAGCCCGACGCCATCGTGCTGTGCCACGGCGGCCCCATCGCCACGCCGAACGATGCGCGCTATGTGCTCACGCGCTGCCCGGACTGCCACGGCTTCTACGGCGCCAGCTCGATGGAGCGGCTGCCTGCGGAAACGGCGCTCACCGAGACGACGCGCCGCTTCGTCCAGATCACACGAGATACGCAATAGAGGAGACGACTTCCATGTCAGGTGCTCAATTCGGCAACTTCATCCTCGGCCTCATCGTGGTCGCGATCATCGTCGCGCTCGCGGTCTGGCTGCTGCACTGGCTCTATCTGCGAAGCTCCAAGGAACGGGCCTTCGTGCGCACGGGGCTGGGCGGGCAGAAGGTGGTGCTCGATGGCGGCGCTTTCGTGCTGCCCATCGTGCATGACGTGATTCCCGTCAACATGAACACGCTGCGGCTCGAAGTCAGCCGCGGCCGCGACAAGGCGCTCATCACCAAGGACCGCATGCGCGTCGACGTGATCGCCGAGTTCTACGTGCGCGTGGCGGCCAAGCCTGAAGCCGTCGCGGCCGCCGCCCAGACGCTCGGCCTGCGCACCATGGAGCCCGATCAACTCAAGGAACTGGTCGAAGGCAAGTTCGTCGATGCGCTGCGCACCGCCGCGGCCGAGATGACGATGGAAGAACTCCACGAGAAGCGTGGCGCCTATGTGAAGCGCGTGCGCGAATCGGTGGCTGAAGACCTGACGAAGAACGGGCTCGAACTCGAAGCTGCATCGCTCACGCAGCTCGACCAGACCGGCATGGAATTCTTCAATCCGAGCAACGCCTTCGACGCCGAAGGTCTGACGCGCCTGACCGAGCAGATCGAGCATCGCAAGAAGCAGCGCAACGACGTCGAACAGGACACGCTCATCGCGATCCGCAACAAGAACCTGGAGGCTGAAAAGCTTTCGCTCGAGATCGACCGCGTCGGCGAGCATGCCCGCCTGGCACAGCAGCGCGAAGTAGAGATCGCCCGCGCGCGTCAACGCGCGGAGCTCACCGTCGAGCGCGCGCAGCGCGAACAGGATGCCGAAAGCGCGCAGATCACGGCCAAGCAAAGCATCGACGCAGCGCGCATCCGCTCCGAGCAGACCATCGAGCAGGAACGCATCGCCAAGGAGCGCGCAATCCAGGGTGCCGAGATCGAGCGCCGCCTGTCGCTCGAACTCGCCGAGCAGCAACGCGCCATCGCCATCGCGCGCGAGAGCAAGGCGCAGAGCGAGGCCCAGGCCGAAGCCGAAAACGCACGCGCGCAAGCCGTCTCCGCAGAAGAAAGGGTGTTCACCGCCCGCGAGGTCGAAATGGCCGAGCGCAAGAAGGCGATCGAATTGATCGGCGCTGCACAGGCCGCCGAGCGCGACGCGCTGCGCCTGACCACCGCAGCGCAAGCCGAGAAGGACGCGAGCGCCGACCGTGGCGCCGCCGTGCGCGCCCAGGCCGAAGCCGATGCCGATGCCGACAAGATCAAGTCGATGGCGATGCGCGTGCGCGCCGAGATCGAGGCTGAGGCGATGCGCATGATGAACGAAGCGCACAACATGCTGTCGCCCGAAGCGCGCATGTCCGCGCTGCGAATGAAGCTGGTCGAGAAGGCCGAGGCGATCATCCGCGAGTCGGTGAAGCCGATGGAGCGCATCGAGGGCATCAAGATCCTGCACGTGGATGGGCTCGGCGGTTCGTCGGGCGGCGGTGAACGCAATGGCGACGGCGGCGGCTTTGCGGACGGGCTGGTGAATTCGGCGCTGCGCTTCCGCGCGCAGGCGCCGCTGGTCGACCAGTTGCTGCGCGAGATCGGCATCGAGGGCGGCGACATCCAGCGCCTTGTCGGCGACGTCAGCGGCGCACGGGCCGCGCTTCCGTCGGTGCCGGCCAAGGACAGGGAATAGCGCATGGTGCAGATCTACGTGTCGAGCGTCATCGACGCCAGCGCGGACAGCGTCTGGTCGCGCATTCGCGATTTCAACGGCCTGCCGCTGTGGCACCCGGGCATCGCGGACTGCCGGATCGAGAACAGCCAGCCTGCCGATCGTGTCGGCTGCATCCGGCACCTCCACACGCGTGACGGCGGCGCCGTTCGCGAGCGACTGCTGGCGCTTTCCGACTACGAATACAGCTGCACTTACGAGATCCTCGAAAGCCCGATGGGCGTGTCGAACTACATCGCCACGCTCAAGCTCACGCCGGTGACGGATGGCGCGCGGTGCTTCGCCGAATGGAGTGCCGAGTTCGAATGCGACGAAGGTCGCGAGCGGGAACTGACTGAGACGATCGGCAACGGCGTTTTCCAGGGCGGGTTCGATGCGCTGAAACGGCATTTTGGAACGAGCCGCTGAGATGAAGCTCACCCCCAGCCTCGCCCACTTCGTGTGGCTCGGACACCCCCTCTCCGGGGGCAACCCCAGCGGCCCGGCAAAGCCGGTTCCGCGGGGTTCCTGGCTTTGGCCGCGCCGGTCGCATGCGTCGTGGGTCGCACCAAGCGCGGCGGATTGCTGAGATGCTTCAACGCGTGGTTCGCTCGACCATCATCGACGCGCCCATCGAGCGCGTATGGGCCGTGCTGCGCGACTTCAACAGCCATGCCGACTGGCACGACGTGGTGGAGGCGAGCCGCATCGAAGCGCAGGAGCGCAGCGACCAAGTGGGCTGCGTGCGCAGCTTCACGCTGCGCGACGGCAACCGCATCCGCGAGCAATTGCTGACGCTGTCGGACGCCGAACACAAGAGCACCTACTGCATCGTCGAAGCGACCGTGCCGCTGCAGCGGTACGTGTCCACGCTGACGCTCAAGCGCGTGACCGACGGCAACCGCACCTTCTGGCATTGGACATCGAACTTCTCGACGCCGCCGGGCATGGAACGCGAACTGAGCGACATGGTCGCAGAGGACGTCTACGAAGCCGGCTTCGAGAACCTGCGCCGCCATCTGCGCCAGGGCGGCGACCTGCGGCCGACCGGCGGCGCGCCGATGCCGACGGCCCTGCCGCTTCCCACGCGCCGTGTCGCCGTCGAGCGCTATGGCGGTCCGGAGGTGCTGCGCACGCAAGCCAGCGAAGTGGCGGCGCCGCGCGCGGGCGAGATTCGCATCCAGCAGCGCGCCGTCGGCGTGAACTTCCTCGATGTGTACCTGCGGCGCGGCTGGATACCGGGTCTCATGCCGGTTTCATCCGGCGCGCCCGGCGTGCCGGGCATGGAGGCCGCGGGCAGCGTGCTCGACACCGGACCGCAGGTGACGGGCTTCCTGCCCGGCGATCGCGTCGCCTATCTCGGGCCCGTGCCAGGCGCCTACTGCGGCGTGCGCTGCGTGCCTGCTGATTGGGCAGTGCGGCTGCCGGCCGCGATCGAAGACGAAGTTGCCGCCGCACTGCTTCTCAAAGGCATCACGGCCGACTACCTGCTTCACGACCTGGGCCACGTGCAGAGGGGCACTCGGCTGCTGGTGCATGCGGCTGCCGGCGGCGTCGGATTGCTCGTCTGCGCCTGGGCGCGCCGTCTGGGTGCGACCGTGTTGGGCACCGTGTCGAGCGAAGAGAAAGCCCGCATCGCGCGCGAGCACGGCTGCGAGCACGTGATCGTGACGCGCGACTATCGCTTTGCCGATGCGGTGCAACGCGCCTGCGGTGGTGCCGACGTGGTGATCGACGGCCTGGGCGATGCCGCGCGCGACGAGAACCTTGCTGCACTCGCGCGGCGCGGCCACTGGATCAGCCTCGGCCAGGCCAGCGGGCCGCTGTCTCCGCTGCCACCCGATGCGCTGGTCGCCAAGTCGCTGAGCTTTTCGCGGCCGGTGGTGTTCGACTACGTCGCCACCAACGACCAACTCGCGCGGCGCGCGCAGCGTGTCTGGAGCGCGCTGGCCGACGGCACGATCAAACTGCCGCCGATCGAGCGCTTCGGTCTGGACGCTGCGGCCGATGCACATGCGCGGCTCGAATCGCGCAGCACCACCGGCGCGCTCGTGCTGCTGCCCTGAATCCACCTGCAAGGAGAAACGAATGATCGTCGGCATGAACCACTTCACCGTGATCGCAGAGGACCCGAAGGCCACGCTGGATTTCTATACCGGGCTGCTGGGTCTCAAGGTCGGCCATCGACCCGATCTGGGCTTCGATGGCGCGTGGCTGTATGGCGAGGCCCCGCAGGCCGTGCTGCACCTTTACTTCGACCGACAGCCACCGGCACAACGCGCGGGCGTGATCGACCACATGGCCTTCACGGCACGCGGCCTGAAAGAGGTGAAAGCCCGCTTCGACCAGAGCGGCACGAAATACGAGCTGCGGCAACTGCCCGGCGCGGGAATCTGGCAGTTGTTCTGCCATGACCCGAACGGGGCGAAGGTGGAGCTGGATTTCGCGCCAACGGAGACGCTTTAGCGCCTCAGGTCGGCCGGCGCATCACCACCAGCTTCGGCGAGAGGCGCTGCACCACATCGCCGTGCTGATTCTTCGTCTCGCAACGCATCACCACCAACCCCCGCTCCGGCTTCGAGCGTGAGGGAATCACCTCCACCACCTCGCTCTCGACGCGCAGCACGTCGCCCGGCCGGGTCGGCTTGGGCCACTGGATCTCGCCGCCTGACCCGATCACGCCATTGGCGAGTGGAATGCCGCTGGTGACGAGCAGCCGCATCGTGATCGCCGCCGTGTGCCAGCCGCTCGCCGCGAGCCCCTGGAAGAAAGTGCTCTTTGCGATTTCGGCGTCCAGGTGAAAGGGTTGCGGGTCGAAGCGCGTTGCGAACTCGATGATCTGCGCCTCGTCCAGCACATGCTCGTCGCTGACGAAGCGATCGCCCGGCTTCAGGTCTTCCAGATACAGGTTCCGCGTGGCGGGGGTCAGTTGGGCCATGGTGTGTTCCTCGATCGACGCAGGCGGGCATCATTGTCGCGTGACGGGCGTCTAGTCTGCCTTGATGCCTGCAGCACGCACGATGCGGCCGTTGCTCTCATACTCGCTCGCGATCTCGTCGGCGAAATCCTCGATGCGACCGCCGGTCGGCACGTTGTCCGTGGCCAGCAGCTTGGCGCGCAGGTCGGGGCTGTTCAGCGCCTTGTTGATCTCGACGTTGTACTTCTCGATCAGGATCGACGGTGTTCCGCCCGGCGCAAAGACGCCGAACAACGACGACATGTTGGCCGCGGGATAGCCCAGTTCGGCCAGCGTCGGCACCTTCGGGAGCTTGTCGAGGCGCGCCGGTGCCGCCACCGCCAGCGGACGCAGCCTGCCCGCCTGAATCTGCGCAGAGACCGTCGCACCCGCATTGGTCGAAAGGATCTCGAACTGCCCGCCGATGGCGTCGTTCAGCTGCTGGCCGCCGCCCTTGTACGGAATGTGCGTGACGTCGATCTTGGCCGCTGCACGCAGCTGCTCCAGCACGACATGGCCCAGCGAAGCCTGGCCCGACGTCGCCCATCGAATGGCACCGGGCCGCGCTCGCGCGTCATCGAGCAGCGTCCGGAAATCGCGCGTCCCGGTGGCCGGCGTCGCCAGCAGCACCACGGGCGAATACATGACGCTCGCCACCGGCGCAATGTCTTTCATCGGATCGAAAGGCGACTTGCCCAGGTGCGGATTGAGCACCAACGGGCTGATCGCCGAAAAGCCCAGTGTGGCGCCGTCGGGCGCCGCCTTGGCGACCGCATCCATCCCGATGGTGCCGCTTGCGCCGGCCTTGTTCTCGACCACGAAGGTCACACCGAGCTGCGCTGCAAGCTTGTCGGCCAAGGCGCGCGCGACCACGTCGCTGACCCCGCCGGCCGGATACGCGACGATGAGGCGGACGGTCTTCGGCACGACCTGCGGCTGCGCCGCCATGGCAAACAACGAAAGACCCAGCGCCGCCACCACGCTGCGACGGCAAAAATTCAAAGGCATCGATACAACTCCTCGGTCATGTGATTGTCCAGCGATCGGCGAACTCGCTTCAGCCGCGCGGATGATGTTTGGCGTGCAATTGCTTCAGCCGCTCGCGCGCGACGTGCGTGTAGATCGTCGTGGTCGAGATGTCCGCGTGGCCGAGCAGCATCTGCACCGCGCGCAGGTCGGCACCGTGGTTGAGCAGGTGCGTCGCAAAGGCGTGGCGCAGCGTGTGCGGCGACAACGGCACATGAATGCCCGCCGCCAGCGCGTTTTTCTTCACGATGACCCAGAACATCATCCGCGTCATGCCGGCGCCACGGTTCGTCACGAAAAGGTCGGAAGTCTGCTGGCCGTCGAGGATGGCCGGGCGCGACTCGCGCAGATAGCGCTCGATCCAGCGCCGCGCCTCGCCGCCAAAAGGCACCAGGCGTTCCTTGCTGCCCTTGCCGAGCACGCGCAGCACGCCGTCGTTCAGGCTCATCTCGAACACCTTGAGCGCGACCAGTTCGCTCACGCGCAGCCCGCTGGCGTACATCAGTTCCAGCATGGCCCGGTCGCGCAGGCCCAGCGGCGTGTCGACGTCCGGCGTGGCCAGCAGGTCGTCAACCTGCTTTTCCGACAAGGTCTTGATCGCGCGCGGCATCTGCCGCGCCGGCGCCAGCCGCAGGCTCGGATCGGCGGCAATGCGCTGTTCGCGCAGCGCCCAGCGGTAGTAGCGCTTGAACACCGTGAGGCGCCGGTTGGCCGAGGTCGCCTTGCCCTTGTCGGAGAGGCGCACGCCCATGTAGGCCTGGAGATCGTTCTCCAACGCGGCATCCAGCGTCTTGCCGCGCTCGGCCGCTACCCAATTCGCGAAGAGCTCCAGATCGCGGCGATAGGCGGCCAGCGTGTTCTTGGAAAGTCCGTCCTCGAGCCAGAGGGCATCGATGAAGTCGTCGATTTCAGGCGTTTCGTTGGCCACGGTCATGCGGCGCAAGATAACAAAAGATCGAGGGGGAAAAACAAAAAGGCTCCCGAAGGAGCCTTTCTACCGTTGCCGGTGCGCGCTGCTTAGTAGCCGCCGCGACCGCCGCCGCCGTAGCCGCCACCACCGCCGCTGCGGTTGCCGCCGCCGCCGCCGCCGTAGCCACCGCCGCCACCACCGTAGCCGCCGCCACCGCTGCGACCACCACCGCCGCCGCCGAAGCCGCCGGGCGAACGGGGCTCCATGGGACGGGCTTCATTGACGGTGAGGTTGCGACCGCCGAGCGACTGCTCGTGCAGGCCCTGGATGGCTGCGAGAGCTTCGGAGTCGGTGCTCATTTCGACGAAGCCGAAGCCCTTGGAGCGGCCGCTGTCGCGCTCCATCATGACCTTGGCGCTGGCGACCGTGCCGTACTGGCTGAAAGCCTGTTCGAGATCGTTGTCGCGGATGGAGTAAGCGAGGTTGCCTACGTAAAGTTTCTTGCCCATGGAGGGACTCCTAATTCAAACCAATAACACAAAGCGATGGAGTCCCAATATCACAACAAACTAAACAGGCGCTGTGGCGCGAAACTGACCGATCACCGGTTCACGCGCGGACTTCAAGAGAACCGCGACGCGCGGGTATTGTCGTCGACTATTCGGCTTTTGGGTGAAATGTCTTGAATTGTCGCAATCGGACACATCATCCCGGTGCGTGACCTCGGGCCGACCCATGGGAGTGCCACGCGCACCATGACGGAGCGGTTGAGATTATTTCGCGCCTCTGCGGTGCATTTGCACGCCGGCCACTCGAAAAACCTTGCGCAACGACAGGCACAGGAAATGCTCTGCCAAGCATCGATTCCACCGAAAAATCGGCGCATGGGTGGGAGAAAGCAAGCCGAAAGCGGTGCGAACTCTCTTTAGGGGGTGTTCATCATGAAAAAAGCCTTCGCATCGCTGGCCTTGATCGGTGCGCTCGCGCTGTCGACCGCGAGTTGGGCGGAAGACAAAGCCACCACGGCGCCGGGCACGACGCCTGCGGTCTCGGCGGCATCACCGGCCGACACAAAGCCGGCCGCGACTGCAGCGCCTGCCGCTCCAGCCACCGCAGATGCCACCGCGCCCTCACCCAAATGCGGCGACAAGGGCTTCGACTGCAACAAGGGCGACGTCGCGTGGATGATGACTTCCACCGCATTCGTGCTGTTCATGACCGTCCCCGGGCTCGCGCTGTTCTACGCCGGCATGGTGCGCAGCAAGAACGCGCTGTCCACCGTGATGCAGAGTTTCGCCATCTTTTGCGTGATTGCGGTGCTGTGGGTCATCTACGGCTACAGCCTCGCCTTCACCGCCGGCACCAGTCCATTCATCGGATCGTTCGACAAGCTGTTCATGCGCGGCGAGGATCTGTCCACCGCGGTGGCGGCGACCTTCAGCAAGGGTCAGTACCTGCCGGACGCCGTGTACTGCATGTTCCAGCTCACCTTCGCGGCCATCACGGTGGCCCTGATCTGCGGCGCCTTCGCGGAGCGCTTCAAGTTCTCCGCGATGATCATTTTTTCCGTCCTCTGGTTCACCTTCGCGTATCTGCCGGTCGCGCACATGGTGTGGTACTGGGATGGTCCGGACGCCTACACCTCGGCGGCGGCGGCTGAGGCCGCCCAAAGCCATGCCGGAAAAATCTTCCAGTTGGGCGCCCTGGACTTTGCAGGCGGCACCGTGGTGCACGTCAACTCGGGAATCGCTGCGCTGGTGTGTGCCCTGGTCCTGGGCAGACGCGCCGGCTACGGCAGGGTGTCGATGGCGCCGCACAGCATGATGATGACGGCGATCGGCACCGGCATGCTGTGGATGGGCTGGTTCGGTTTCAACGCCGGTTCCGCGCTCGAGGCCACGGGTTCGGCGGGCATGGCGTTCTTCAACACCTTGTTCGGCACCGCCACCGCGGGCGTCACCTGGACGCTGACGGAATGGCTCGTCAAGGGCAAGCCCAGCGTGCTGGGAATCTGCTCCGGCATCGTGGCGGGCCTGGTGGCGATCACGCCCGCGGCTGGCTATGTGGGTCCGGTCGGCGCGTTTGTCACATGCGGCATTGCGGGCATCGTCTGCTTCTTCGCGGTCACGAAACTCAAGGCCTGGCTGAAGTACGACGACGCGCTGGACACCTTCGGCGTGCACTGCATCGGCGGAATCCTGGGGTCGCTGGGCACCGGGCTGTTCGTCAATCCGGCCTTTGGAGGCACCGGCGTTTTCGACTACGTGGCCAACAAAGTGGGCGACTTCGACGCCAGGGCGCAGATGATCGCGCAGTTGCAAGACATCGGCATCACCCTGGTCTGGTCCGCGTTCGTGGCCTTCGTGATCATGACGATCCTGAAATACACGATCGGCATCCGTTCCAGCGACGAGGATCAGGAACAAGGGCTCGACCTCGCCGACCACGGCGAAAAAGCCTACAACTTCTGATTCTCAGAGAGGCTCGGACAAGATCTTGAGCCCCAGCCAGGCCGCGCCGATCACCGCATTCACCGACACGCTCAAGGCGCTCGGCACATAGAACAGTGCCGATACCGCAGGCGCGCCAAGCAGGATTTCGACAACCCCGCCCAAACCGTACAGCAGCACCGCGCACCACAACCAGCGCCACATGTATGTGAGAAGCCAGTGCGCCTGGGACTGGTTGTGCCGCCGGGCCGCAGAGCGCTCGATGAGATTGCCCTGCGTGACGTCCAGGAAGAGCCACTCGAAAAAGAAGTAGCGGTACAGCAGAGTGCGGAATGTCAGCTCATGCACGGTCCATTTCCTTCTGATGGCGGTGCTCCGTCCCAGCCGCTTTTGACAGCGTGTGCAATGCCGGGTTCCAAGGCAGCGCCTTCGCGATGCCGTCATTCTGCTGTGAATCCGGGGAATCGGCTGTAGGCGGCTACGTATTTGCGAGCAGCAATTCCTCCGCATTGCTTGGCGGACGCAAGCCATCGGTCCTGCCCGAGAAGTAGCGCAGGGTCAGGTCCGCCGCCGAGACGTGCCGTGCTTCTGCGAAGCCGGCCTCGCGCGCCAGCGCCAGCATTTCCGGCGGGGTGAAGTAGCTGATGAAGGGCGTCCCGCTTGCCCGCGCGCCCTTCTCCGCCATCTCAAGCCCGGGACGCACTTCCGGGTCCGCCATTTCGAGCGGCAGCAGGAAGGTCATGGCGAGCGTCGATCCCGGGGCGAGTGTCGCGACCTGGCGCAGCGCGGCCGCGTTTGCCTCCTTGGTCAGGTACATGCTGACGCCGGTGGAGACCACGATGGCCGGCTCGCTCTCGTCGAAGCCGGCGGTCACAAGCCGGTCGCGCCAGGCTTCTCCCGCCTCGAAGTCGACCGGAACGAAGCGCAGCCACTCCGGAATGCCGTAGCCGAGTTCGACCAGGCGCTGACGCTTCCATGCCTGAGGACCGGGCGGGTCGACCTCGAAGACTGTCAGGCGCGACGCGATCTCCGGCCTCCGCTGCGCGAAGCTGTCGAGGCCGGCGCCGAGGATGACGTATTGCCCGAGCCCGCGGGCGGCCTGTTCGACGACCAGATCCTCGATGAAGCGCGCACGCGCCACGATGGAGGCGCGGAAAGGACGCGTGAACTGCGGGTCCATGTCCCCGCGGCTGCGCCAGTCCTTGTCCGGGGCCAGCAATTGCAGGCCGACCTGGTCTTCCAACACATGCGGCGATGGGTCGGCCTCGACATGCAGGGCGCGCCACAAGGCGACTCGCGCTGCCGTGCTGTCGGGTGCTGCATCCGGCTTGTCGTTCATCGCATTCCATCCTTTCAAGTGGCTGCGCATCAGGTCAGGTTGAAGTCTTGCGGCACTGCCTCCGGCTCGGGCGGCGTCTCGCCCATCATTTCCCTGAGAGTCGCCTCGATCATTCGCGACATCGCGTCCAGCGGCAGATCGTTTGCCTCGGTGCCGAAAGGCTCCTCGATTTCAGCCGCGAGCGCTTCGAGGGCGAAGAACGTATAGGCGATGAAGGCGACGACCACCGGCGTCATGGGCCCGATGGCGTCGACCAGCCCGAAGGGCAGCAGCACGCAGTACAGGTAGATCGTCCGGTGGATGATCACCGCGTAGGTAAAGGGAATGGGCGTGCCGGCGATGCGTTCGCACCCGCCCAGCGCTTCGGTCAGTCGGCCCAGCGGGACTTCCATGGCCTGAATCAGCGCGGGCGGCAAGCGGCCGCTGGCGCGTCGATCCCTCAGCCATTCGCCAGCCATCAGCAGCAGCATCGCCGGCTTGTAGCGTACTGGCGCCAGGCGCGATGCATCTTCGGGTGAAAGCAAACGATCGAAATCCGGCGTCGGCTCGGTACCGCGTAACTGATGACGAAGCGCGTGCACGAAGGCGATCAGCCGCGCTGCGAGTCCTCCAGCCTCCGAGGGCGGATCGGCCAAGGTCAATGCCTGGCGCAGCAGCGATCTGGTTTCATTGAGCACGGCGCCCCATAAAGTGCGCGCTTCCCAATAGCGCGCGTAGCTCGTGCTGTTGCGAAAGCCCAGGAAGATGGCCAGCGTCAGGCCAATGAGCGAAAAGGGTACGAAGTTGAGCGGGATCTTCCACTGAAACACGCGGCCGTGCAGGACGGTCACGAGAACGGCGAAAGCAGTGGTCGCCAGGAGTTGCACTGCGATGCTCGGCAACACGGACCCGCGCCAGACGAAGAGCATGCGCAGCCAGTGCGGACGCGGTCGAACGATCATGACCGCCGCGAGCGCTGAACGACAGGAACTGCATCCATCGAGAGATCATAGTGGGGCCGATCTCCGTCGGTCCGACGGATGAATCACGCGCGCCACGGCCGCCGGGGCTGTCAAGCCGCCGCCGCCGGCCTCTCGCCGAACACTTCCTCGTACCGCTTCTCCAATTCATCGACCGTCTCCTGGGCCTGCCACCAATCCTTCTCGGCCCTGCTGTGCGAGCGCACGGTCTTGCACAGGTCCTTGACCAGAATGTCGTAGTCGAACTTGCGAAGCTGCAAGCGCTTGCATCGAAAATCGTCGTGGTCGAAGCACTTGAGCAACAGGGCATAGCACCTCAGCTCGGTGACGAGGATGACCATGGTTCGCTCGGCCTCGGCGGGTTCGAACTCGACGAGATCCTTGACGGCCTTCCTGGCGCTCTCGTACGCGAGGAACAACATATAGACCACGTCGGTGATCGACTCCCTCCAGGCATCCGGCGTGACCTTCGTCGGTTGGGCGAGCCGCCGCATCAAGTCGCGCATTGCCTTCATGTAGGTGTAGAACTCGACGATGTTGTTGACGACCTTCGCCTCGAGCAACTGCAAGTCCCGAGCGTTGTTGTCGAACACCGGGAAGTACTGCTCTTCGGAGACGAAGGTGTAGGAGCCCGACGACGATGCACCGTCGCCCGTTCGGCTGACGGGCATGTCAGGGGAGTTTCCGGCATTGGCGCGCTCGTACATTTCGACGTAGCGCGTGCTGACATCGAGAATCGTGCCGACCCTGCAAAGCGTGCCGATCTCGCAGGCAAACAGATCCACGACACCGAGCCTGGTGGAAGCGGCGCGATAGGCCCAGGCGATAACGACGCCGCCTACCGTGAGCACCGACCCCGCATACAGCTTCGAAAGCGGCTGCAGCAGATCCTTGAGGGCGTCGAGATGCAGGCACGACGCAACGACCTGCACGAAGATAAACACCAGACAGGCAAGCAGTACGGACAGGCCCAAGGTGAACATCAGCTTGAGGTCGACCACGTGCGCGGATCGAAAGAACCGGTAGAGCGTCGATGCGACTTCCTTGGCGCTGGCGTCCTTGTCGGAGATGAGCCCCATGGCCCGGAGCAATGCTCGCGGAGAGAGCCCGACCAGCAGATTCAGCCGGTGGGGCTGGCCAGTGGACCGAACGGCGGGCTGAACAGTGAGTGTTTCGGACATCCTGGGACTCCCCCATGCCGCGCTGCCGCGGCCCGGCCCGTGGATGCCCAGCAAACGAAGGTCGCCAGAGAGGCTCCCGAGCGCCACTGCATGCTTTCACGAAAGCCTGCAGGGCGCATCGCCCGAAGTGAGGAGATGCTCTTCAGTCGAGCTGCAGCTTCTGCTTGACGACCACGTCCTTGTAGATGGCGAACTCGGCCTTGATCTGCTCGGCGAACTGCTCGGGCGTGTTGGCCACGACGAGCGAGCCGGTGTCCTCGATGCGCTTGCGGACGGCGGGGTCTTCGACCGACTTCTTGACGCCGGCATTGATCTTGTCGACCACGTCCTTCGGCAGGCCCTTCGGGCCCAGGATGCCGTAGTAGGCCATGCGGTTCACGGGCTCCAAGCCGACTTCCTTGAAGGTCGGCACATTCGGCAGTTCCTTCAGGCGCTGCGGTGCCGACACCACGATCGGCACCAGCTTGCCGGCCTTGATGAAGGGCAGGGTCGATGGGATGTTGTCGAACATGATCAGCACCTGGCCGGCCACGACGTCGTTCAGCGCCGGCCCGGCGCCGCGATAGGGAATGTGCGTGACGTAGGTGTTGGTGAGGCTCTTGTAGAGTTCCATCAGCAGGTGGCCGATGCCGCCGGTGCCTGACGAGGCGTACGAATACTTGCCCGGGTTCTTCTTCAGTTCGGCGACGAACTCTGCGTAGTTCTTCGCGGGGAAGCTCGGGTTCACCGCGATGATGTTCGGCGTGGCCGCGATGTTGACGATCGGCGTGAAGTCGTTGATCGGGTCGTAAGGCGTCTTCGGGTTGATGGCCGGATTGGCCGCGGTGCTCGACACGGTCGCCACGCCGAGCTTGTAGCCGTCGGGCGCGGCCCGCGCGGTTTCCGCAGCGCCCACGATGCCACCTCCGCCTGCGCGATTGATGACCACCACGCTCTGGCCGAGCGCCTTGCTCAGCGGCTCGGAAATCACGCGCGCCACGATGTCGGTGGTGCCGCCGGGCGCGAAGGGGACCTGCAACTCGATGGGCTTGTTCGGATAGCCCTGCGCCCAACTGGACGTTGCGAACGCGAGCAGCGAGGCAGCGCCGGCGAGCGCATTCCATTGACGACGGTTCATTGATTGGCCTCCTTGAGCCACGAAATGAAAGCCACGATGCTACCGGCTCGCTCCTCTCTCCGCTTCGTGGATAACCCACGGCCCGCGCCGTTATCCTCGACCGGGTGAACTATGCGCAACTGCTCTTCCCCGATTTCTCTCTCATCGCATGCGGCTGGCTGTTGTGCCGCTACACCGCACTCGATCGCCGTGTCTGGGACCAGGTCGAAAGCCTGGTGTATTACTTCCTCTTCCCGGTGCTGCTGTTTCATTCGATCATCCGCAGCCCTCTTGATTTCGGCGCCACGTCGAACCTGCTCACCGCAGGTGTAGGGGTCGGGCTCTCCGGCATCGCGCTGGCGTATGCCCTGCCCTTTCTGCCGCTGATCGGCTCGCACATCGACCGTCGCGATCATGCGGCGAGCGCGCAGGTTTCGTTTCGCTTCAACTCGTTCATCTGTCTCGCGCTGGCTGAACGCCTCGGCGGGCCCGAGGGCCTGCTCATGATCGCCGTGCTTATCGGCGTGTGCGTGCCGCTCTTCAACATCGCGGCCGTGTGGCCGATGGCGCGACATGCGCAAACCGGCTTGGCGCGGCAACTGGTGCGCAACCCGCTGATCATCGCCACGGTGACCGGCCTCATCGCCAACGTACTGGGCCTCGCAGTGCCGACCTGGCTGGCGCCGACGCTGTCGCGCATTGGCGCAGCATCCCTTGCACTGGGCCTGATGGCGGCGGGCGCAGGCATGCAGTTCGCGACGCTCGCGCGCGGCAAGGTGCTGGCTGCGTCGGTGCTCGCCATCCGCCATCTGGCGCTGCCCCTGATTGGATGGAGTTTGTCGACGGTGCTGAAGCTCGATGCGTCGCAGGCGGCCGTTCTGATGACCTTCTCGGCCGTGCCGACCGCGTCGAGCGCCTACGTGCTGGCCGCACGCATGGGCTACAACGGCCCGTACGTCGCGGGACTGGTGACGTTGTCGACGGTGCTCGGCGTGGCAAGTCTTCCCTTCGCGCTGGCGCTGATCAGCAGCTAACATCCGCTGATGCGTCCCTCCCTCCTGGCCGTTGCCGCCGCAGCCTCGCTCGCAGGCATGGCGCAGGCGCAGGACTACACGCACTACCGCGGCGCCTGGAACGGACCCTTCCTGTTCTATGTCGCGCAGCAGGACACCGGCGCACTGGGGCCACCGGCGGTCTATCCGGGCACGCTCCAGATCGAAGCCGATGGCGCCGTGCGCGGCAGCGTGCCCGATGCGGCCTGCATGATGACGGGGTCCAGCACGGACTACATCTCAGCGATCAATGCGTCGATCGATCTCGATGTGAGCGGTTGCCGGGACGCGCGCTTCAACGGCCACTACAACGGGAAGCTGCTCAACAACCCGGTGTTGAAGTACGGATCGCTCCGGTTGAGTTCGATCCGCTCGATGGATGCCGGAACTGCCCAGATCTCGGCCATCATCCGCCACTGACGTCCAGCGCCCATTCGACATGCTCGCGCACCAGTGCGCTCGGGTGCGTGCGGCGCGTGGCCAACGCGGCGCGAGCGCTTTCGTCGCCGGCCCTCAGCGCATTGCCCAGCGCCACGGCCACGTTGCGCAGCCAGCGCTCGTGGCCGATGCGCCGGATCGGGCTGCCTTCGGTGTAGCGGAGAAAGTCTTCCTCGCTCCAGGCGAAGAGCTCGCTCAGCTGGCAGCCGGTGAGCCCGTCCCTCGCATCGAAGTCCGGCAACGTGCTCTTCTTCGCGAACTTGTTCCACGGACAGATCAGCTGGCAGTCGTCGCAACCGTAGATGCGGTTGGCCATCAGCGGCCGAAGTTCGAGCGGGATCGACCCCGCGTGCTCGATGGTCAGGTAGGAGATGCAGCGCCGCGCATCGAGCCGATAGGGCGCGATGATGGCCCGCGTCGGGCACACGTCGATGCAGGCACTGCAGCTTCCGCAGTGCGGCGTGACGGGTGCGCTCGGCGGCAGCGCCATGTCGACATAGATCTCGCCCAGGAAGAACATCGAGCCCGCCTCGCGGTCGAGCACCAGCGTGTGCTTGCCGCGCCACCCCTGGCCGCTGCGCGATGCAAGCTCGGCTTCGAGCACCGGGGCCGAATCGGTGAAGGCGCGATGGCCGAAGGGCCCCACTTCTTCCGCGATGCGCTCGGCGAGCTTCGACAGACGCGAGCGCAGCACCTTGTGATAGTCGCGGCCTCGCGCATACATCGACACGATGCCCTCGCCCGGCCGTTGAAGCCTTGCGAACTCCACGGCCTGCCAGTCGTCCGGCGTTTTGCGCGGCAAGTAATCCATGCGCGCCGTGATCACCGACACGGTGCCGGGCACCAGCTCGGCCGGCCGCGCGCGCCGCGTGCCGTGGGCGGCCATGTAATGCATGTCGCCATGAAAACCTTCGGCCAGCCACTGCATCAAGCCCGCTTCGGCGCTCGACAGATCGACACCCGCGACCCCGATTTGGGAGAATCCCAGCTCCCGGGCCAAGGCCTGAATCCGAATCACGAGTTGATGGCTGCCGATCACCTGCCGATTGTAGAAACGCACAGCGCCACACGGGTCTGGCGAACCGAAGACGATACGGATGCATTGGCGCGCGCGCTGGCGCGATCGCCCGCCATGCGCGACGCCTTCATTTCGCTGCAAGGCGACCTGGGCGCCGGCAAGACGACCTTCGTTCGCCACCTGCTGCGCGCCCTGGGCATCACAGGTCGCATCAAGAGCCCGACCTATGCGGTGGTCGAACCGCACGAAGCGCCGGACGGGCTCGCCATCTTCCATTTCGACTTCTACCGCTTCAGCGATCCGCGCGAATGGGAAGACGCGGGCTTCCGTGACATCTTCGCCGGTCCGGGCATCAAGTTGGCCGAATGGCCCGAAAACGCTGCGGGGCGCATCCCGCTTGCCGACCTCGCTATTAAAATCGAAGCAATGACCGACGACACTCGCACTGTGACCCTCCGTGCCAACACACCGCGCGGCACCCGGTTGCTGGCCGACGCCGCATGAGCGCCGCGCCGAGCTCGATGAGCGCAGCATTGACTCCAAAGGGACTCAAGCGACGCGCGCTGCTGCAAGGCGGCAGCCTCGCCCTGCTGCTCGGCGTGCAGGAGATCGCCCGGGGCGCCACCATCGTGGCGGTCCGCGTCTGGCCCGCCGAAGACTACACGCGCGTCACCATCGAATCGGACGGCCGCCTGAAGTCGCAGCAACTGGTGGTCGGCAATCCACCCCGGCTGGCGGTGGACGTCGAAGGCATCGATCTCAATCCGGCGCTGCGCGAGTTGGTCGGCAAGATCAAGCCTGACGACCCCTACATCAACGGCCTGCGCGTCGGACAGTTCGCGCCCAGCGTGGTGCGCATCGTCTTCGACCTCAAGCAAGCAGTGGCGCCGCAGGTGTTTTCGCTGGCACCCGTGGCGGCGTACCGCGACCGGCTTGTGCTCGATCTCTATCCGCAGCAGGCGATCGATCCCCTCGAAGCGCTGATTGCCGAGCGCATGCGAGAAGCCTCCAAGGGGCCGGCCGTTGCCGGCGCGGCGCCACGAAGCGCTCCGCCGCCGGCGGAAGCACCCGATCCGCTCGGCGAGCTGATGGCGCAGCAGGCAGCGCGTCCGCCGCAGCCCTCTCCTGCACCCGGCAATCGGCCACCGGCGGGCGCCGGCCTGCCGCTGCAAGTGCCGCCCGTGGCAAGCGGGCCGCCGCCAACCGTCGCGCGCGGTGGCGCCACGGCGAACCAGACGGATCGCATCATCATCGTCGCGCTCGATCCGGGCCACGGCGGCGAAGACCCTGGCGCGACCGGATCGAACGGCACGCGCGAGAAAGACATCGTTCTGCAGATCGCGCACCGGCTGCGCGAACGCATCAACGCGAGCAGCGTCAACGGCAACCCCATGCGCGCATTTCTCACGCGCGACTCGGATTTCTTCGTGCCGCTCGGCGTGCGCGTGCAGAAGGCGCGCCGCGTGCAGGCCGACCTGTTCGTGAGCATCCATGCCGACGCGTTCACCACGCCTGACGCCCGCGGCGCGAGCGTGTTCGCGCTGAGTCAGAGCGGCGCATCGAGCAGCGCTGCCCGCTGGCTCGCCAACAAGGAAAACTCGGCCGACAGCGTCGGCGGCGTGAACGTGGGCTCCCATGAGGTTCAGGTGCAACGCGCCATCCTCGACATGAGCACCACGGCGCAGATCAACGACAGCCTCAAGCTCGGCGGCGCGATGCTCGGCGAGATCCGGGGCATCGGCGCCCGCCTCCACAAGGGTCAGGTCGAGCAGGCCGGCTTCGCGGTGCTCAAGGCGCCCGACATCCCGAGCGTGCTGGTCGAGACGGCCTTCATCAGCAACCCCGAGGAAGAAGCCAAGCTGCGCAGCACGGCCTACCAGGAAGACCTTGCGGATGCGCTCATGCGCGGCATCCAGCGCTACTTTGCGCAGAACCCGCCGCTGGCGCGCAGCCGGCAGCTGTAGCGCTTATTTCGCTTATTTCCTATTTCCCAGGCAGGCCGCAGGCCTGCAGCGACGACTTTTTCATCAGGTCGAGGTCGCGCCGCGACGCCGGCGGGGCGCCGCGGAACGCCGTCGAGAAACGATCGGCACCGCATTCGCAACGCTGAGTGCGATCGGCCTGATTTTGAAAGGACGAAACGCAGTCGCGCTTGAACCAGCCGAAGATGCTCTGCTTCGGCGCGGGGCACGACTCCAGCAGCTTCATATCGCGCACGATCGCCTTTCGCTGGTGCGTCGAATCGGCCGCCTGAACCCCTTTCCTGTAGCCCTCTGTCAGACACTTGCAATCGTAGAGATCGACGTAGAGCTCGTTCTTGGCGCACGCGACACTGAAGCGCTGGACCTCGCGCTCCAGGTCCGCCTTGGTCGCGGCGATGCCCGGGCCCGCGAACGCCGTCGCGAGCACAAGAACCACCATGGCGCACGCCATGCACGGGACCCGATCCATGCCTTCTCCTGTTGCGCCGGCACCCCGGCCGACAGGCGCGATATTGCCGACAGTCGGCGCGGATGTACATGGCCGGCGGCGCTTCGACCAGAAAGTTGAAACGTGCGAAGGTGGCCTGCCATCTAATGGGCGAAGGAAGCCATGCCCTCTACCGCCCCCACCCCCCAAACCCCGCCGCCGGAACAGGCGTCCGACCTCGAACTCGCGACGCGCGCCTCCCGGGGCGATGCCGCCGCGTTCGAATGCATCATGCGGCGCCACAACCAATTGCTGTTCCGCACGGCGCGCAGCATCCTCAAGAGCGACGACGAGACGGAAGACGCCTTGCAGGAGGCCTACCTTCGCGCCTGGCGCGCGATCGGGAGCTTCCGGGAAGACGCCCGGCTTTCGACCTGGCTCGCGCGCATCGTCATCAACGAGTCATTGGGTCGACTGCGCCGCCGAAGCGCACTGGTGATTCCCCTCGACCCCGCGGTGTCCGCCACGGGCGAGACCATGGAGTCACAGGTGCCCGGCGACCCGGACCACCAGCCGGAGCGCGTCGCCATGCGTGAGGAAATCCGTCAACTGATCGAACGCCGCATCGACCGGCTGCCCGACGCCTACCGCACAGTGTTCGTGCTGCGTGCGGTGGAAGAAATGAGCGTCGCGGACACGGCCGTGGTCCTCGACCTGACCGAGGCCACGGTGCGCACGCGTTTTCTCAGGGCACGCGGCATGTTGCGCGAATGCCTGTCGCGCGACATCGATCTGGCGGTCGACGACGCCTTCTCGTTCGACGGCGCGCGATGCGACCGCATCGTGGCCGGCGTCCTCGCCAGGCTCCCTCACGACTGAACCCACCCACGGAAGGAAACCCACCATGTCGTTCCTCTCATTCCTCCAGATGCCCACCCCCGTCGCGGCGCGACGCCTGTTCCTCGGCCAATCGGGGTTGCTGTTGTCGGGAACCGCCGTCGCGCTGCTGGCCGGCAACGACGCCCTGGCGGCCAAGTCGGGCGGTGCCGACAGCAGCGACGTCCAGATCCTCAACACCGCGCTGGGTGCAGAACTCGAAGCCATCGCCGCCTACCAGCTCGGCGCCGACAGCAAGCTGCTGGAGAAGCCCGTGCTCGACCTCGCCGTGACCTTCCAGGGCCATCACAGGGCACACGCCGCCTTGCTGGCCGGCACCGTCGCGAAACTGGGCGGCCAGCCGGTCGCGGCCAAGGCCAAGTACGACTTTCCGGTCGACCAACTGAAATCGCAGGCCGACGTGCTGAAGTTCGCGGCCAAGCTCGAGCAAGGGGCGGTCAGTGCCTACCTGGGCGCGGTGCCGCTCTTCAGCGAGCGCGATCTGGCGAAGGCGGCCGCCAGCATCCTCGGCGACGAGGCCATGCACTGGGCCGTGCTGCGCCAGGCCGTCGGCGAAGCGCCAGTGCCTGGGGCCTTCGTGTCCTGAAGCCCCGGAGGCGATCCATATATATCACGTTGTGATATAAATGCGGTTTTTTACGCCGCAACCGATGTCGCCTCCCCCACGTCCACTGATCAAGAAAGACTTCGAAGCTCTCTCCGAATTTCGCTACCAGATGCGCCGCTTCGAGCGCTTCTCCGAGCGCGCGGCACAGGCCGAAGGCATCACGCCGCAGCAGTACCTGATGCTGCTGCACATCAAGGGCTTCCCGGGCCGCGGATGGGCATCAGTGGGTGAACTCGCCGAGCGCCTCCAGTTGCAGCCGCACGGCGCGGTGGCGCTGGTCACGCGCTGCGAGGCGCTGAAACTGGTCGAGCGCCGGCCCAGCGAGACGGATCGCCGCCAGGTCGAGGTGCACCTGCTCGAACAAGGCGAGCAACTGCTCCAGCGGCTCGCCGCCGTGCACCGGGCGGAACTCAAGTCCCTGAAGGGCGTGTTCCAGGTTCCACAGATCGACCATCCGGGCGCACCATGAGCCATACCCACGGCGGCCATCGCGGCGATTTCGCGCTCAACACCCGGCTTTTCAGAATCACGGCCATGGCCGCGGTGATCGGCGCGCTCGGCACCGTCGCGGCGTTCGTGCTGCTCGACCTGATCCGCTTCTTCACCAACCTGTTCTTCTTCCAGACCTTTTCCATCGCCGACCGCTCGCCGGCCACGCACACGCTCGGCGCCTGGGTCATCGCGGTGCCGGTGATCGGCGGGCTGATCGTCGGCCTGATGGCGCGCTACGGCTCCGACAAGATCCGCGGCCACGGCATTCCCGAAGCCATCGAAGCCATTCTGTTCGGCAAGAGCAAGATGTCGGCGAAGGTCGCGCTGCTCAAGCCGATCTCGTCAGGCATCGTGATCGGCAGCGGCGGACCGTTCGGCGCCGAGGGGCCGATCATCATGACCGGCGGCGCCATCGGCTCGCTGATCGCGCAGTACTTCCACCTGACAGCAGGAGAGCGCAAGGCTTTGCTGGTGGCGGGCGCCACTGCCGGAATGACCGCCGTGTTCGGCACGCCGGTCGCGGCGGTGCTGCTCGCGGTCGAGTTGCTGCTGTTCGAACTGCGCCCACGCAGCTTGCTGCCCGTGGCAGTCGCCTGCGCGGTGGCGGGCTTTACGCGGCCGCTGCTGATGGATCCGGGCCCGCTCTTTCCGCTGCAGACTGCCGCGCCCGGTCCGCTGGCGATGATGTCCTGCGTCATCGCCGGACTGATGTGCGGCTTGCTGGCCATCGCCCTGTCGACCTCGCTCTACAAGGTCGAAGACCTCTTCGGCAAGCTGCCGGTCCACTGGATGTGGTGGCCGGCGATCGGTGGCGTGGCCGTGGGCATCGGCGGCTATCTGCAGCCGCGTGCGCTGGGCGTGGGCTACGACGTGATCGGCGATCTGCTGCACAACCACCTCGCCATCGGCGTCGTGCTGGCGCTGCTTGCAGTCAAGGCGGTGATCTGGGTGATCGCGCTCGGCTCCGGCACTTCGGGCGGCGTGCTGGCGCCGCTGCTCATGATGGGCGCAGGCCTGGGCGTCGGATTGGCCCAGGTGCTGCCCGGCAACGACCCGATGTTATGGCCCCTGGTGTGCATGGCCGCGACGCTTGGCGGCGTGATGCGCGCGCCGCTGACGGCGACGATCTTCGCCTTTGGCCTCACGCACGACAGCAATGCCCTGCTGCCGCTGCTCGCGACTTCGGCGGTAGCCTATGGATTCACGGTGCTGACGATGCCGCGTTCGATCCTCACCGAGAAGATCGCGCGGCGCGGCTACCACATCTACCGCGAATACGGCATCGATCCGCTGGAGCGTCATTTCGTGGAAGAAGTGATGACGCGCGACGTGGTGACGATCGATGCGGCATTGACGGTCGACCAGGCCATGGCGACGCATTTCGGCGCAGGGCAGGCACACCGGGCATTCCCGGTGCTTGACGGCGGCGCGCTGAAGGGCGTCGTCGATCGCGGCATGCTGGTGTCGCGCGGCCTGCACATGCCCATCGCCACGGTGGGCGGTGCGTGCGATGGGTCCACGCTGCACTTCGCGCTGCCCGGCGAGAACTGCCGCACGGTGGCCACGCGCATGGCCCGGCATCGGCTCGAACGGCTTCCGGTCGTGGCGGATACGGCCTCGATGACGCTCATCGGCATCGTGGCGCGCAGCGATCTGATCAAGCCTTCGATCGTGCATTTCGATGAAGAAGAAAAGCGCGAACGTCTGCGCAGCATGCCCTGGCGTTCTCAGCCGTAGTCGCGCTGGCGACCCGCCCGCCACTCGCTAAGATGCGGGTCTTCGCCATGACTACCTTTCGCGCGCGCACCCGTCC
Source organism: Variovorax sp. 05L425 (assembly GCF_056397705.1). Taxonomy (NCBI): domain Bacteria; kingdom Pseudomonadati; phylum Pseudomonadota; class Betaproteobacteria; order Burkholderiales; family Comamonadaceae; genus Variovorax; species Variovorax sp. 05L425. The sequence continues at coordinate 69,879 of NZ_JBFTNY010000019.1, forward strand.
GCCTCGCCACCTCGCGTGGCTGATGTGGATCGCGCTGCTGCTTCCCATCGCGCAAGCGGCGGCGAATTGGCACACGGTGTCGCACACCGCGCAGGCGGTCGCCGAAAGCGGTGGCCTCCACGACAAGCAGGCGCCTGACGCCGCCCATTGCGACCTCTGTCTGACGGCAGCCGCCATCCACGGCGGCGCGCTGCCCAGCACACCGGTTCTCTTTGCTCAACCTTCCGCGCGGCACGAGGCTCCGGCCGTCGCCTTCGCGGGCGTGTGGCCGGGATCGCCCACGCGCATCTACCAGAGCCGCGCTCCGCCGACGCCTTCCATCGATCGTTGACCGTCGTGCCCGATCCGCTTCCCGAGCGGGCGGGCGCCTTCCAACGTCCTTGCGAGGAGCGTCTTTTTCATGCGAACCCTTTCCCGGATCAGCCTCGCGCTGGTCCTGGCCACGCCATTTGGCGCGATGGCCGACCCTTCATCCTCCGATGTCGACGCGCTTCGACAGGAGATCAAAGCCATGCGCGCGGACTATGAAACGCGCCTGCGGGCACTCGAACAACGCGTCAAGGCGGCCGAAGCGGCGGCGGCGAATGCGACCGCCGCCGCGGCGAGCGCACCCCCGGCGACAGCGAGCGCGGCGCCACCTGCCAGCGCACCGGCCGCACTGCCAGCACCGGCGGCACCCGCCGCGCCGGCTGTCGCCTCGTCGGGCGGCGGAGGCGCCAATGCGTTCAACCCCGCGATGTCGCTGATCCTCTCGGGCGGCTACGCCAACACGTCGCAAGACCCGGCGAAGTATTCGATCACCGGCTTCCCCCTGCCGCCGAATGCCGAGATCGGGCCGGGCACACGCGGCTTCAGCCTCTCGGAAACCGAACTTGGCTTCTCGGCCAGCATCGACCCCTGGCTGCGAGGCGCAGCCAACATCGCGGTGGAACCCGACAACTCGGTGTCGATCGAGGAAGCCTTCGTCCAGACGACTTCGCTCGACAACGGGTTGTCGCTCAAGGCGGGCCGCTTCTTCTCCAGCATCGGCTACCTCAATCCGCAGCATTCCCACACCTGGGACTTCGTCGACGCCCCGCTGGCCTACCAGGCCATGCTGGGCACCCAGTACGGCGACGACGGCATGCAACTGAGCTGGATCGCACCGATCGACCAGTACCTGGAGCTCAATGCCGAAATCGGCCGCGGTCTCACTTTCCCGGGCAGCGATTCGAGCATCAACGGCGCGGGAATGACCGCGTTGAGCCTGCACACGGGCGGCGACATCGGCGACAGCAGCAACTGGCGCGCCGGCGTCTCGGTGCTGAACGCCAAGGCCAGCAACCAGGCGCTCGTCGCAACGAACGCAGCCGGCGCATCGGTGAACGACATCTTCAACGGCGACACGCGCGTCTGGGTGCTCGACGGCGTCTGGAAGTGGGCGCCCAACGGAAACGCCACGCGAACCAACTTCAAGCTGCAGGGCGAATACCTGCACAGCACGCGCAACGGCAACCTGCTCTATGACGTGGGCAATCTCGACGCGTTCGGCAACTACCGAGCGGCGCAATCGGGCTGGTATGTGCAGGGGGTCTACCAGTTCATGCCGCGCTGGCGCATCGGCGTTCGCACGGAGCAGCTGGACCCCGGAACGCCGGACTTCGGGTTCGGGTCCGCCTTGCTCTTCACCGACTACCGGCCACGCAAGAACTCCGTGATGCTCGACTTCAACCCCAGCGAGTTCTCGCGCATCAGGCTGCAGTTCGCACAGGACCGCGCGACCCAGGGGCGCACCGACAACCAGATCTTCCTGCAATACCAGATGAGCCTCGGCGCCCATGGCGCGCATAGCTATTGATCACCCCCAGGCTTCGCGCACTTCGTGTCGCTTCGCCAACCCCCTCTCCGGGGGCAACCTTTCTTTCACAGGAGCTCATCATGAAAAAGCGCTCTTCACTCTCTCTTCTTGCATTGCTGGCTGCGCCGCTCATGCTGCTGGCCTCACCGTCCCACGCGGCGCTCCGCGTCTTTGCCTGCGAGCCCGAATGGGGCGCGCTGACACAGGAACTCGGCGGCAGCCTGGTCGATGTGTCGGTCGCCACCAATGCGCTTCAGGACCCGCACCAGATCCAGGCCAAGCCGAGCCTGATCTCTCGTGCGCGCAGCGCCGACCTCGTGGTCTGTACCGGCGCCGAACTGGAGATCGGCTGGCTGCCCGTGCTGCTGCAACAGTCGGGCAACGCGAAGGTCCAGCCCGGCCAGCCGGGCAACTTCGCGGCGGCGGATTTCGTGCGCAAGCTCGAAGTGCCGACGCAGGTCGACCGCTCGCAAGGCGACGTGCATGCGGCCGGCAATCCGCACATCCAGACAGATCCGCGCAACATCGCGCTCGTCGCCGCAGCGCTCGGCAAACGCCTGCAGGAAGTCGATCCGGCGAACGCAGCCGAATACGCCAAGCGGCAGGCCGACTTCACCCAGCGCTGGCAGCAGGCGATGACGCGCTGGTCCACACAGGCAGCACCGCTCAAGGGTGCGCCGGTGGTCTCGCAGCACAACGCCTTCGTCTATCTCTATGACTGGCTCGGGATGAAGGAGGTGGCCGTGCTCGAACCCAAGCCCGGCGTCGAGCCGACGGCATCGCACCTGCAGGAGGTGCAGGCCACGCTCAAGGGCGCGCCGGCGCGCATGGTGGTCTATGCCGCCTACCAGGACTCGCGACCTTCCGACTGGCTCAGCAAGAACGCCGGCATTCCGGCCGTCAAGCTCCCGTTCACAGTCGGTGGCACGGAAGGCGCGAAAGATCTCTTCGGGCTCTTCGACGACACGCTCGCGCGACTTCTCGGCGCCGGAGCCAAGTCGTGAACTGGAGCGCGCTTGACTGGGGCATCCTCGGGCCCGCCCTGATCGCGGGGCTGCTCGTGCTTGCGACGCACGTGCCGCTCGGCATGCAGGTGCTGGACCGCGGCATCGTCTTCATCGATCTCGCGATCGCGCAGATCGCAGGTCTTGGCGTGATCGCCGCCGATGCGCTCGGCATGTCCGAGGGCGGCGTGGCGGTGCAGTTCGCCGCCGTCTCCGCGGCACTGCTCGGTGCATGGCTGCTGACGTGGACTGAACGCCGCGCGCCGCAACAGCAAGAGGCGCTGATCGGCGTGATGTTCATCCTCGCGGCCTGCGCCGGCATCCTGCTGCTGTCGAGCAATCCGCACGGCGGCGAGCACCTCAAGGACCTGCTAGTCGGGCAGATCCTGTGGGTCAACACGACGCAGTTGCTGTGGCTGGGCGGAATCTCGGCCGCGCTGTTGCTCGCACTGTGGATGGGCTGGGTCGGGCGGCTCGGCCGGTTCGGCTTCTACGCTGCCTTCGCGCTCGCAGTGACGGCGTCGGTGCAACTCGTGGGCGTCTATCTCGTGTTTTCGAGCCTGATCATCCCGGCGCTGGGCACGCGCGGGCTGAGCGGCGCGCGGCGCTTCAAGGTCGCCTATGGCATGGGCGTGGCGGGCTATGCGCTCGGGCTCGCGCTGTCGGCCTTGTTCGACTTGCCTTCGGGCGCGGTGATCGTTTGGACGCTGGCGGCCTGCGCGCTGGCCGGCGCTTTGGCGGTGCGGCCCGACGCTGCGCGGCCACAGCCGGACTACAACTTGTAGGTCGACAGCAGGATGCTCGTCTCGCTACTCGAGATCCCCGGGATCGAACGGATGGCGGTGAGCACCCTGTCGAACGCCTCCAGCGTGTCGGCGCGCAGTTCGGCCAGGAGATCCCATCGCCCGTTGGTCGAATGCAGCGCCGTGACGTTGGGGTGACCCCGTAGCGCGCGGCGCACTGCCTCACCGTGCGCGCCGTCGACTTCGATGCTCATCAAAGCCCTGATGCGGTGGGGTTCCGCGTCGGGCCGTAGCCGCACGGTGTAGCCGACGATGGTGCCATCGCTTTCCAGCTTGCCGATCCGGTTCTGCACGGTGGCCCGTGCCACGCGGAGCTTTTGCGCGAGCGCCACCACGGACATGCGCGCGTTGTCCCGCAAAAGGCCAATGAGTTGGCGGTCGATGTCGTCCATGGATTTGACATTTTGCAATCTCCAGCGAGCGAAATGCAAGCATCCAAGCCGGAATTGACAGGTTGCGGGGTTCAATCTGGCACCCTTCGGAGGAACAATTGAACGCATAGAGAGATCGCTGCGGCCCCTCCGCAGAGGAGAAAACCATGACGCGCTTTATCGATGTCCCGACCATGTCCCGCCTCATCCAGGACGTCGGCGTGATTCCACTCATCGGCCAGTTGGCGGACTTCATCCAGCAGGACTTCGTGAGCTGGGCGGACTTCGAGAAGACGGCCCGCGTGGCGAGCCATTCCGAGATCGGCGTGATCGAGCTGATGCCGGTGTCCAGCGCCAAGACCTATGCCTTCAAGTACGTCAACGGCCATCCGAGCAACACAGCGAAGGGCCTCTACACCGTCATGGCGTTCGGCGTGCTGGCCGAGGTCGAGACCGGCTATCCGGTGCTGCTGTCGGAACTCACCGTTGCCACCGCGCTGCGCACCTGCGCGACATCGCTGATGGCGGCACGCGCGCTGGCGCGACCCAATGCGCGCCGCATGGCACTCATCGGCAACGGCGCGCAAAGCGAGTTCCAGGCTGTCGCGCTTCATGCGCACCTGGGCATCGACGAGATCGCCGTCTACGACGTCGATGCGCGCGCCACCGAGAAGCTGATTCGCAACCTCTCCGTCTTCCCTGCACTGAAGGTCATTCGGGCCGCTTCCACGGCCGAAGCCGTGCGCGGCGCCGACATCGTGACAACCGTCACCGCCGACAAGGCCTACGCCACCATCCTGACGCCGGACATGATCGAGCCGGGCATGCACATCAACGCCATCGGCGGCGATTGCCCCGGCAAGACCGAACTGCATGCCGACGTGCTGCGCGGCGCGCGCGTCTTCGTCGAGTACGAGCCGCAGACGCGCATCGAAGGCGACATCCAGCAGTTGCCGAAGGACTTTCCGGTGGTCGACCTGTGGCGCGTCCTGGCCGGCATCGAAACGGGACGTCAGAGTGACGCACAAGTCACGGTCTTCGATTCGGTCGGCTTCGCGCTCGAAGACTATTCAACGCTGCGCTATGTGCTCGAACAAGCGACCAAACGCAATCTCGGCACCGACGTCGAACTCGTGCCGTGGGCCGACGACCCGAAGGACCTGTTTCGCTACACCCGCACCGGGACCTCGCGCGCCGTGATGCGCCGGGTCGCCTGAAGTCGATCCAGAGGAACCGCATCGCATGTCCAAGCTCCGCTCCATCCAGGCTCCCTCCGCCATCGTCATGATCCGGCCGCACGGCTTCACGCCGAATCCGGAGACCGCCGCAGACAACACCTTCCAAAGCCTTGCCGAGAAGGAATCGGCACAGTCCGTCGCTCGCGCGGCCTACCGCGAAGTGACCGCTGCATCGGAACGCCTGGAGACCGAAGGGGTGCGCGTGCATCTGTTCGAAGACCGCGGCGAGCGCGATACGCCCGATTCGGTGTTCCCCAACAATTGGTTCTCCACGCACCCGGGCGGCCACGTCGCGCTCTATCCGATGTACTGCGAGAACCGCCGGCGCGAACGCCGTCCGGAAATCATCGAGATGCTCAAGGCCGAGTACCGCGTGCAGGAAGTGATCGACTATTCCGGGTTGGAACATGACGGCCTGTTCCTCGAAGGCACCGGCGCGATGGTGTTCGACCACATGGCGCGCGTGGCCTACGTCGCGCGTTCGAACCGTGCCGATCCCGTCGCGCTCGAACGCTTCAGCACGCACTTCAACTTCGAGCCGATGGTGTTCGACACGGCTGATCCAGCCGGCCGGCCGGTCTATCACACCAACGTGCTGATGTGCGTGGCAACCGAGTTTGCGATGGTCGGCTTCGACCCCATTCCTGACACGCGTCGCGCAAACCAGGTGCGCGAGCGGCTCGAAGAATCGGGACGCGAAGTTGTTGCGCTGAGCGCGGCGCAGATCGCCAACTTTGCCGGCAATGCGATCGAGTTATCGGGTTGCGATGGTCGAATCCTCGCGTTGTCGCAACGCGCTTGCGACGCCCTCACGGCGCAGCAGAAAGAAGTGATCGAACGCTCCGCGCGTCTCGTTCCCCTGTCGGTGCCGACGATCGAAATGGCTGGCGGTTCGGTGCGCTGCATGATCGCGGGCATTCACCTCGCGCCGAGGCAGCGATGAGACTGCTGCGCCGCAAGATGGTGGCGCGCAAGGGTCGATAGCGCATTCGGTCAAGACACCGGGGTCGCCTCCTACACCCCGGGATGCAGGCTTCTTCAGAATGATTTCACCAACCCAATGAAAGGTGGACATCATGAAGACGAGACTCTGGATCACCGCCGCGGCTGCTACTTCGATCATGGCACTGGCCGGATGTGCCGCCGGACCCAATGAACAGCTGGGGACGGCAGGTGGTGCGGTAGGGGGCGCACTGGTCGGCCAGGCGATCGGCCACAACACCGCGGCTACCGTCGGCGGCGCCGCGGTCGGCGGCTTGATTGGCAATCAGGTCGGACGCAGCGCCGACCAGCGCAACTACTACAACCAGCAACCCTACTACCCGAGCAACACCTACTACCCTAACAACGGGCCTCGCTACTGAGTAGGTACATGCGTTTGGAGGAGCGCGCCGCACAGGGCGCGCTTTTTTTTAGCGCGCCGTGGACGCGCCGCGCGCGCGCCACGCGCCGAAGATCGCGATCAGACCCGGGATGAGGATCAGGCCCCAGATGATTTTCTCGAGGTTGTCCTTCACCACCGGCAGGTTTCCGAAGAAGTAGCCGGCGGTGCAGATGCTCAACACCCAGAGGAATGCGCCGACGATGTTGTAGAGCGTGAACTTCCCGCGCGTCATGTCGGCAACCCCTGCCACGAAGGGCGCGAACGTGCGAATGAATGGCATGAAGCGCGCGAGGATGATGGTCACGCCGCCGTAGCGCTCGTAGAACGCATGCGCCTGATCAAAGGCCCTCTTGTTGAAGAAGCGCGAACTCTCCCACTTGAATACCTTGGGTCCGAAATAGCGTCCGATGCTGAAGTTGCACTGGTCACCCAGGATCGCCGCGGCCAGCAGGATCGGCACCGCCACGGCATAGCTCATGAGCCCCGCGCCCGCAAGCGCACCCACGATGAAGAGCAGCGAATCGCCCGGCAGGAAAGGCATCACGACCAACCCTGTCTCGACGAACACGATGAGGAACAACAGCCCGTAGACCCAATACCCGTAGGCGACGACGAAGTCCTGGAGGTGTTTGTCGATATGCAGGATGAAATCGACGATAAAGCTGATGAATTCCATGGAAGGATTGTCACTCACCCCCAGGCTTGTCCACTTCGTGCGGCGCGGGCAGCACTTGATCGCATGATGGAAAACTAGAATGTCCTCGTGAGCGCACTCCCATCTTCCACTGCCGCGCCTGCGCGTCGCCCGATCCGCGACCTGCCCGACGAACTCATCAGCCAGATCGCGGCTGGCGAAGTGGTCGAACGGCCCGCCTCGGTGGTGCGCGAACTGCTCGACAACGCGCTCGATGCGGGCGCACGCCAGATCACCGTGCGACTCTCGGCCGGCGGCGTGCGGCTGATCTCGGTCGAGGATGACGGACTGGGTCTGCCGCGCGACGAATTGCCGCTGGCCTTGCGCCGCCACGCCACCAGCAAGATCTCCAGCCTCAATGACCTTGAAACCGTGGGCACCATGGGTTTTCGTGGAGAAGCGCTCGCGGCCATCAACGCCATCGCGGAGCTCAGCATCCTCTCTCGCTTTGCCGGTGAGGACAGTGCTTTCGCCCTGGATGGACGCACCGGCGAGCTGCGGCCCGTGGCGCGCGCAGCCGGCACCACGGTCGAAGTCCGCGAGTTGTTCTTCGCAACGCCGGCGCGTCGCAAGTTCCTGAAGACCGACGCGACCGAATTGGCACACTGCATCGAAGCGGTTCGGCGCCATGCGCTTGCGCGGCCGGAGGTCGGCTTCTCGATCTGGCATGAAGGTCGGCTGGTCGAGCAATGGCGCGCAGCCGCCTCGCGCGATCAGCGACTGGCCGATACGTTGAGCGACGAATTCGTGGCGCAGAGCGTTGCAGTCGACCACGTCGCGGGCGCTGTGCGCGTCACCGGCCGCGCGGGCATTCCCGATGCGGCGCGCTCGCGGGCGGACCAGCAGTTCTTCTATGTCAACGGGCGCTTCGTGCGCGACAAGGTGCTCGCGCACGCGGTGCGCAGCGCGTATGAAGACGTCCTGCACGGCCAGCGCCAGCCGGTCTATGCGCTGTATCTCGAGATCGATCCGGCGCGCGTCGATGTCAACGTGCACCCGACCAAGATCGAAGTGCGCTTCCGCGATGGGCGCGAGGTGCACCAGGCGGTGCGCCATGCGATCGAAGATGCACTCGCCGCACCGCGAGCGGGGGAGGCCACTGCCGCGCCCGCAGAGCCTTTCTTCAAGCCGCGCGCGTTGCCGGCCTCCGCGTCGTGGGCCCAACCTGGAATCCCGTTCGCATCGGAACGCGGCCTCGGCGACGCCGCCGCGATGTGGCCCACCCAACGACAGCAGCCGCTGACGGACGTGGCGGCTCCAATCTTGCGCGACACGGGGGCGACGCCCTCGGCGCTCGCGACCGCGGCAACCACGCCATCGAACAGCCCCGCCACACCGACCGATGCAGAAGCCTGGCCGCTCGGCCGCGCGCTGGCCCAGCTGCAGGGCATCTACATCCTGGCCGAAAACAGCCAGGGCCTCGTGATCGTGGACATGCATGCTGCCCACGAACGCATTGTTTACGAGCGCCTCAAGACGCAGCTCGATGGCGCCGCCATTGCAAGCCAGCCGTTGCTGATCCCGGCCAGCTTCGCCGCTACGCCTCAGGAAGTGGCGACCGCCGAGGCCTGCGCCGAAGTGCTTCCCTCGCTCGGGCTGGAAATCACGCCCTTTTCGCCGCGCACGCTGGCCGTGCGTGCCGTGCCGAGCACGCTGGCCGACGGCGACCCGGTCGAACTGGCGCGCAGCGTGCTGGCCGAACTCTCCAATCACGACGCCAGCACCGTCGTGCAGCGCGCCCAGAACGAATTGCTGTCGACCATGGCTTGTCACGGCGCGGTGCGCGCCAACCGCAAGCTCACGATCGATGAAATGAACGCGCTGCTGCGCCAAATGGAAGCCACCGAGCGCTCGGACCAGTGCAATCATGGCCGGCCGACGTGGCGCCAGTTGTCCGTCCGCGAGCTTGACGCGCTGTTCATGCGCGGCAGGTGAAGCTCGCCCGGGGGCAATACCAGCGGCCCGGCAAAGCCGGTTCCGCGGTATTCCTGGCCTTGGCGGCGCCGGATTTAAGGGTTTACCAAGGTCATCGGCAGGCCGGGCACGCGCGTTGCATGGGGTCTTTCGTTGAACTTTCCGGCTAATCGCCTGTCCCTCAGCCTTCATGAAATCCTGGTCCCTGTTCGCATCCGCCACCGCACTGGTCGCCCTGATGGCAGCGGGCTGCTCGACGCTCGACGAGCGTCAGCGCGAATGGATTTTCCAGCCCAGCGACCGCAGTTGGGGTAATTCGGAAGCCATGAGCCAAGGCATGGACGATGTCTGGATCGACTTCAAGTCCACACTCACCGGTGAACCCGTGCGCGTTCATGGCCTGTGGCTCGGCAATCCACCTGAATCACCCGACAAGCCGGTGATGCTTTACCTTCATGGCGCCCGCTACAACGTGGCCGGCTCCGCACCGCGCATGCGCCGCATGCACGATCTGGGCTTCTCGGTGCTCGCCATCGATTACCGTGGCTTCGGCAAGAGTTCCAAGGCCCTGCCGTCCGAAGATTCGGCCCGCGAAGATGCGCTCGAAGCGTGGCAATGGCTCGCGGCCCATCATCCCAAGCAGCCGCGCTACATCTTCGGCCACTCCCTCGGCGGCGCGATCGGCATCGACCTGGCTTCCCGTGTCACCGACGAAAACGGCGTGATCGTCGAGAGCACCTTTACCTCGATCGCCGACGTCGTCAGCAGCTTCAAGTGGGGATGGTTGCCCTTCGGCCCCTTCATCACGCAGCGCTTCGAGGCCATCAGCAAGGTGAAGAACATCGGCTCGCCGTTGCTGGTGGTGCACGGCACGGCTGACAGCCTGATCAACCCGACACTGGGCCGCAAGCTCTATGACGCAGCGCCCGGGCCCAAGATGTTCGTCCTGGTCGAAGGCGGGTCGCATCACAACTTGAATTCGATCGGACAGGCGCAGTACCGCTCGGCCCTCTCGCAACTGTTCCGCATGAAGGAGCCGCCGACCGACATGGCTTCCGACGAAAACACCACGCCGGCGGTTCCGGCACCCGCGCCGGCGCCTGCGCTGCCCTCGGTGGTTCATCACCGCAACCTGGCGACTGCGCCGTCGATCTGACGCGGGCTTTGTTACCCTTGGGCGCATGCCGCCCCCTGCCACTCCGGCCCGCTCCGCTTCCTCTCCGAATTCCCCGCCTGCGGCGCCACGCTACGTGGCCCTGGCCGGCCCCACCGCATCGGGCAAGACTGCGGCGGCGCTGGCGATCGCGCGCGTGCGGCCGCTCGAGATCGTCAGCGTCGATTCGGCGCTGGTCTACCGTGGCATGGACATCGGCACCGCCAAGCCCACGCTCGCCGAGCGTGCCGAAGTGCCGCACCACTTGATCGACATCCGCGACCCGAGGGAGAGCTACAGTGCAGCTGCATTCGTGCAGGACGCGCGGCAGCTCATCGCGGAGATTTCAGCGCGCGGCAGGCTGCCGCTGCTGGTCGGCGGCACGATGCTCTACTTCAAGGCGCTCGCCGACGGCATTGACGCGATGCCCCCGGCCGACCCCGAGGTTCGCAAGCGGCTCGAAGTCGATGCCGCTGCGCTGGGCTGGCCCGCGATGCATGCCCGGCTTGCGGAAGTCGACGCCGTCACTGCCGGGCGGCTGGCGCCCAATGACAGCCAGCGCATCCAGCGCGCGCTGGAGGTCTGGCACACCAGCGGGCAGCCCCTGTCGCGTTTCCACGGCGCCGGAAATGCGGGCGCAGTCAGTGGCGGATGGCCGGCCGCCGCGTTGCTCTCCCTGGAACCCACGGACCGCGCATGGCTGCACGAGCGCATCGCGGCGCGCTTCGATGCGATGCTGGCGGCGGGATTCATCGCAGAAGTCCAAGCCCTGCGCGCACGTGGCGATCTGGTGGCAGATCTGCCCTCGATGCGCTGCGTCGGCTACCGCCAGGCCTGGGAGGCGCTCGACGGCGCCCGGCCGATCGTCGAATTGCGCGAGCGCGGCATCGCAGCCACGCGGCAACTCGCCAAGCGGCAAATTACGTGGCTGCGCAGCATGCCGCAACGCCGCGTGATCGCCGCCGAGGCGCCTGACGCCATCGATCAGGTGCTCCGGCAGGTCACGGACATCGCATGACGCTGCGCATCACGGATCTGGGCAAGCACTACGGCGAGGTGCCGGTGTTCGAACACGTGTCGCTCGACATCGCGGCCGGCGAGTTCGTGGCGATCGTGGGCGAATCGGGTGTCGGCAAATCGACGCTGCTCAATTGCATGGCCGGACTCGACACCTGGGATGCCGGCACCGTCATGCACGACGGCATCGACATCGGCGCGCTGGACGCCGAGGCGCGCGCGCTCTGGCGACGCAGGCACGTGGGCTTCGTGTTCCAAGCCTTCCACGTGTTGCCGCATCTGGACGTCGCGCAAAACGTCGCGCTGCCGCTGATGCTCCTCGGGCAGCGCGGTGCGGCAGCGGATGAGCGTGTGTCGAAGATGCTTGAAGCGGTAGGCCTGGCCGGACTTGGAGAACGCCTTCCGCAGCAACTCAGCGGCGGCCAGTTGCAGCGTGTCGCCATCGCACGTGCTTTGGTGCATCGGCCTGCGCTTTTGCTGGCGGACGAACCGACCGGCAATCTCGATCCGAGCACCGCCACTCGCGTGATGGACGTTCTGCTGGCGCAGACGCGCGAACATGGCGCGGCGCTGGTACTGGTCACCCATTCGGAAGCGGCGGCGGCGCGCGCGGATCGCGTGCTGCACCTGAGCGCGACGGGATTCGGCTAGCGAGCCGCGCGCTAGCTTTCGCCCGTCAGGAGCGCGGCGAATCGGCCGAGGTCGACATTGCCGCCGCTGATGACGACGCCGACGCGCGCGCCGCGGATCGCATCGCCCGCCGCGCATGCACCCGCAAATGCGAGACATCCGGTCGGCTCGACCACCATCTTCATGCGCTCGGCGAAGAAACGCATGCCTTCGACCAACTGCGCATCGCTCACGGTCACGATGTCGTTCACGTCGCGGCGGATGATGCCGAAGGTGTACTCGCCCAGGTGCTGCGTCTGCGCGCCGTCGGCGATGGTCTTCGGCGTTTCGATGTGGACGACGCGTCCCGCGCGCAGAGATTGCTGTCCGTCGTTGCCTGCTTCGGGCTCCACGCCGTAGATCTTGCAGGCCGGCGCAAGGGCGCGTGCGGACAGCGCCGATCCGCTGGTCAATCCGCCACCGCCGAGGCACACGTAGAGCACGTCGAGCGGCCCAGCGTCCTCGATCAGTTCCTTCACTGCCGTGCCCTGCCCCGCGATCACATCGGGATGATCATAGGGCGGGATCAACGTCATGCCGCGCTGCTCGGCAAGCCTGCGCGTGAGCGCCTCGCGGTCTTCGGCGAAGCGGTCATAGAGCACCACCTCCGCGCCGTAACCGCGTGTGGCGGCCAGTTTGGCGGCGGGCGCGTCGTTCGGCATCACGATCACCGCGGGCATGCCGAGAATCCCGGCCGCGAGTGCGATGGCCTGCGCATGGTTACCGGACGAAAAGGCGATCACGCCGGCCTTGCGCTGCGCCGCATCGAACTTCGACAACGCGTTGAACGCGCCGCGAAACTTGAAGGCCCCCATGCGCTGGAAGTTCTCGCATTTGAAGAAGAACTGCGCGCCCCAGCGCACATCCGCGGTGCGCGAGCGCATCACCGGCGTGCGGTGCGCATGGCCTTCGAGTCGCGCCGCGGCGGCGATCACATCGTCATAAGTGGGAAGTGTGTGCATACCCGGAGCTTAATCTCGCTCCGGACGATGGAACACTCCGTCGCTTTTGGAACGCCAGTGACACCGCTGTCGGAAATTGCTGACAGACAGCCTCTCGCACGCGTGCAAAGTTGAGGGATGCGTCCAAGTCCAAGGGGAGGCTGAACTCCCATGCCCATCGTCTGCGGAATCTGCGGAAGCGAAAACCGATCGAATGCAAAGTTCTGTATCGGCTGCGCAGGCCGGCTGCCGGGCTTCGCGCCGTCCGGAACCATGGCGTTGAAGGCTGACGGGGCGCCCTTTTCTGCGCAACCCGCTTTTTCTGCGCGTGCTCCGGGGCCCGATGTGACGTTCTCCGGCAGCACGCCCACCTCGTTCTGGCTTCACCTCGGGCTGGTGGGCCTGACGATGATCATCGCCTTCGTCGCGTGGTGCGTGTACGTCCTGCACCATGGCACCGCCCCGTGGACCCAGCTCACGCGAATGATGGCGCCCACGCCGGAACTGCGGCAGTCGGAGCCCGTCGTGAAAGCGAAGGCTCCGGAGTCGACCGTACCGGTACAGCCGACCGCCCTCGCGCCTGCGGCGGCGCCCGCGCCCGCAGCACCGGCGCCACCTGCACCGGCGCCACCGAGTTCGACAGCGACAGCGGCTGTTCGGCCGACAGACTCCGCGCCTGCGCCTGCCACCTCGCCGGCAGCCGCACTGGCATTGGCACCGGCGAGCAAGACCGCGTCCGTCGCCAATCCGCCAACCAGGAACGCCGGGCCCGAAAAGCGCACGAGCGAGCGCAACAGGCGGATTCTGCGCGACGAGGAAGCGGACTACGAGCCGGCCTACCAGATGCCGACACCTCAGCCCAGGACCTATCCGGATCCGGGTCCGCCCATCGCCCCCGGACCCGGTCCGCAGTACAGCTGGACGCGCCCGTCGCAGCGCAGCTATGACGATCCGGGTCCGCCGGTCGTCGCCGGGCCGGGTCCGCGCTATGAGGTGCGCCCGGAAGTCCGCGCGCCCTCTTCATCTGCCGCGGCGCCAAGCTCCGACCCAGGCCCACCCATTGCGATCGGTCCAGGGCCGAGATACGACTATTCGACCCCCGCCGCCAGAAAATAATTTGCAGATCCTCGCCGCGCGTTGTCGAAATGGCATCTTGCGCGCCGTCATTACACGAGCGATCCTGCTCGATGTACTTTCTTGCGAGGTTTCCATGCAATACATGCTGATGTTCTATCAACCCGAATCCGACTTCAATCTGCGCACTGAAGAGGCCGCCAAGGCCTACCGCGCCGGCTGGATGGACTACGTAGGCGCCATCCGCGAATCGGGTATCACGCTCAACGGTCACGGGTTGCAACCGCCGATGACCGGCACCACCCTCCGGGTTCGCGGCGACAAGCGCCAGGTGCAGGACGGCCCCTTCGCCGACACCAAGGAGCAACTCGGCGGTTATTTCGTGATCGACGTCGCCGATCTCGACACGGCGCTCGAATGGGCAGCGCGCGCTCCCTGCGCCTCGACCGGAGGCGTCGAGGTGCGGCCGGTCTTCACCACACCCCAGATGTGACGCCGCTCGCGGTCCACGAGGCGCGCGCGGCCGCCGAAAAGGCCGCGCGCCAGTCGTACGGTCGCCTCGTGGCCATCCTCTCGGCACGCACACGAGACATCGCCGCATCGGAAGACGCACTGGCCGACGCCTTTGCGCGCGCGCTGGAGCACTGGCCCGTCGACGGCGTGCCCGCGCAGCCCGAAGCGTGGCTGCTGAGCGTTGCGCGCAATCGCACGCTGGACGCCTGGCGCCACTCCCGCGTGCAGGATGACGCCACCCAGACGCTCGTTCTACTGGCCAACGAGGTCGGTGTCGACGTGCCGGGCCGCGACGCGGTGCCGGACGAGCGTCTGCGCCTGCTCTTCGTGTGCGCGCATCCCGCGATCGACGCCGCCGCGCGCGCGCCGCTGATGTTGCAGACGGTGCTGGGGCTGGACGCCGCCCGCATTGCTGGCGCCTTCCTCACCTCGCCCGCCACGCTCGGGCAACGGCTGGTGCGTGCCAAGTCACGCATCCGCGCGGCCGGCATTCCCTTCGAATACCCGCGCGCGGAGGATCTGTCGCAACGGCTGCAGGACGTGCTCGACGGCATCTATGCCACCTACGGCACCGGCTGGGACGACATCGACGGCGCCGAAGCCACGCAGCGCGGCCTCACGGCCGAAGCGATCGACCTGTGCCGCATCCTGTGCGGCCTGATGCCCCGCGAGGCCGAACCGCTGGGGTTGCTCGCGCTGATGCTGTTCTGCGAAAGCCGGGCTGCGGCGCGTCGCGGCGATGCGGGCGACTACGTGCCGCTCGACGACCAGGACACGACGCGCTGGAACCACGCGCTGCGCGAGCAGGCCGAGCAGGCATTGCGCGCCGCGGCAGCGATGAACCAGCCGGGTGCATACCAGATGGAAGCTGCCATCCAGTCCGCGCACTGCGCACGGCGGCTCGGCGCGCAGGTGCCGCCGCAGGCGCTGGTCGCGCTGTACGACGGGCTTCTCGCCTTACGCCCGAGCATCGGTGCGCACGTCAGCCACGCCTGCGCGGTCGCAAACGCCGCCGGCCCAGCCGAAGGCCTCCGCGCGCTCGATGCTTTCGCGCCGGCCGACGTCGCCAACTACCAACCCTACTGGGCGGCCCGCGCGCATCTCCTCGGCCAGACCGGCAACGCGGCCGAAGCGCGACAGGCCTATGCCCGTGCAGCGGGCCTCAGCACCAGTGCGGCGGTTCGCGACTACCTGGCCTCAGCGGCTGCCCGACTCTGATCGTCGGCGCAAGGCGAGACAATCGCCCGATGCTGCTTCGCACCTTTTCATGGCAGGAACTGCGCCACCATCCCTGGCGCAACGCGGCAGCGATCATCGCCGTGATGCTGGGCGTGGCGCTGGCTTTCTCGGTGCAGTTGATCAACGCCTCGGCGCTCGACGAGTTCTCGAGCGCGGTGCGTTCGGTCAATGGCCAGCCCGACCTCGAACTGCGCGCCGTGCAAGGCAGCTTCGACGAAGCCGTCTTTGCGCAGGTGGCACGACAGCCGCAGGTGATGCTGGCAAGCCCGGTCCTCGAGCTTCAAGGCATCGCGCTGGTCGGCGATCGGCGTGTGGCGCTGCGCGTGATCGGCGTCGATCCGCTCGTGTTGCCCACCATTGCGCCGGCACTGACGCCTCGGGTGGCCGAAGGCGGCAATCGCCTGGCGTCCCTCACGCCAGGCAACGTGTTCCTCAACGCTGCCGCGCGCAAGGCCTTGGGCGATGCCGCTACCACCGTTCAGTTGCGTGTGGGCACGCAAACGCACACGCTTCACGTCGCCGGCCAAGTCGCGGCGGGCGGCGCGGCGATCGCGGTGATGGACATCGGCGCGGCACAGGATCAGTTCGCCCGCGGCGGACAACTCACCCGCATCGACTTGCGGCTCGCGCCCGGCACCGACCATGGGGCTTTCATTCGATCGCTGCGTGCGTTGCCGGGATGGCCGTCCGGCATTCAAGCCGCCGAGCCGGGCGATGCAGCGGAGCGGGTCAGCAATCTCTCTCGGGCATACCGCGTCAACCTCACGGTGCTTGCGCTGGTGGCGCTCTTCACGGGCGCATTCCTGGTGTTCTCGGTGCTCGCGCTCAGCGTCGCCAAGCGCGCGCAGCAGTTTGCGTTGCTGGGCGTGCTCGGCCTCACGCCGCGCGAGCGGCTTCGGCTGGTGCTTGCCGAATCGCTGGTGCTCGGACTGATCGGCAGCGTGGCGGGTATCGCGCTCGGCACCTCGCTCGCCGAGTTCGCATTGAAGGTGTTGGGCGGCGATCTGGGCGGCGGCTATTTCGAAGGCGTCGCGCCGACCTTGCGGTGGAGTTGGGGGGCGGCGGTGCTCTATGGTGCGCTCGGCGTGCTGGCTGCTCTGGTTGGCGGCTGGTGGCCGGCGCGCGCGGCGCAGGCGCTGCCTGAGGCGCAGACGCTGAAGGGCCTGGGCGCTGCGCCCGCGCGAAATGGTGCGCACCGCGTGGCTCTGCTGCTTGTCGCCGCAGGCGCTGCGCTGGCGACGGCGCCGGCGGTCTTCGGCATTCCGATCGCGGCGTATCTCTCGGTCGGATTTCTGCTGGTCGGTGGCATCACGGCGCTGCCGTGGTTGATCGCCCTGCTCTATGACCGGCTGGCCCCTCTCTTCGCGCAGCGTCTGCTTCCGCTGCTGGCGATCGAGCGCGCGCGGCGCATGCGCGGCACGGCGGCGGTGGCCGTCAGCGGTGTGGTCGCAAGCCTGAGTCTGGCCGTGGCACTCACCGTCATGGTTGCGAGCTTTCGCGATTCGGTCACGCGATGGCTGGATGTCGTGCTACCGGCGGACCTTTACGTGCGCAGTGCCAGCGGCGGAAGCTCGACCAGCGAGCAGGCCTCTTTCTCGCCGGCGTTCGTGCAGGCGCTGGCCCACCTGCCGGGAGTGGCGCGCAGCGGCACGCTGCGCACGCGGGCGCTGCTTCTCGATCCGTCCCGGCCCGCCGTCACGCTGATCTCGCGGAGCCTGGACGACGATGCTTCACGATCGCTGCCCTTGCAAGGTCCGGCCGTGCCAGTGCCGCCCGGGCAGACAGGCATCTATGTGAGCGAGGCGATGGTCGAACTCTACGGCGCCAGGCCCGGCGCGGTATTCGAGCCGCTCACGCGCGCATGGCCGCCGGTCGCCGAGGGAAGCCGGCCGCCGGTGTTCTTCGTCGCAAGGGTCTGGCGCGACTACGTCCGCCAGTTCGGCGCGATCACGATGGATGCACGCGACTTCGAGCGCCTGACAGGCGACCGCAGCGTGAGCGACGTCGCGCTCTGGCTCACGCCCGGATCAGTCTCAAGCACGGTTCAGCAGTTGGTCCACGATCTGGCGGCGCGCGAACTAGGCGCCGCCGAGCCGATCGAGATTGCCTCGGTGAGCCAGATTCGCGCGACCTCGCTGCGCATCTTCGACCGCAGCTTCGCCGTCACCTATTGGCTGCAGGCGGTCGCGATCGGCATCGGCCTGTTCGGCATCGCCGCCAGCTTCAGCGCGCAGGTGCTTGCGCGGCGCAAGGAGTTCGGGCTGCTGGTACACCTGGGATTCACACGCGCACAGGTGCTCGCGGTCGTTGCCGGCGAAGGTGCTGCGTGGACGGCGATTGGCGCTGTCGCAGGGCTGGTGCTCGGCCTGGCGGTGTCGGTGGTGCTCGTGCACGTGGTCAATCCGCAAAGCTTCCACTGGACCATGGACCTGCTCGTGCCATGGGCCCGTCTCATCGCGCTGTGTGCAGCCGTTCTGGCCGCCGGCACGATCACAGCCTGGCTGGCTGGGCGTGCAGCGGCAGGGCACGATGCGGTGATGGCGGTCAAGGAAGACTGGTGATATCGACGAATGGCTCAGAATGCCCCCATGAACGCCTCCACCCCTAGCGACGGCACTTGGCTCGGCACCGCGATCCTCCGCATCGAGGCCGACTACCAGCGCAGCGCCGATACGCACTTGATTCCATTGCCGCTGCCCGCCTTCGCGTCGGCGGGCATCGACCTTTATTTGAAGGACGAGTCGACCCACCCGACCGGCAGCCTCAAGCACCGACTTGCGCGGTCGCTCTTCCTCTACGCGCTATGCAACGGCTGGATCTCCGAAGGCACGACGATCGTCGAAGCGTCGAGCGGTTCGACCGCCGTGAGCGAGGCCTACTTCGCGCGACTGCTCGGCCTGCCGTTCATCGCCGTGATGCCGCGCAGCACCTCGCCGGAGAAGCTGTCGCAAATCGCCTTCTACGGCGGCAGTTGTCATTTCGTCGAGCATGCGGGAGAGGTCTACGACGAGGCACGCACATTGGCGAGGCGCACGGGCGGCCACTACATGGACCAGTTCACCTACGCCGAGCGCGCCACCGACTGGCGCGGCAACAACAACATCGCGGAAAGCATGTTCCAGCAGATGAAGCGCGAGCGGCATCCGGTGCCGGCCTGGATCGTCGTGGGCGCAGGTACCGGCGGCACCAGCGCGACCATCGGCCGCTATGTGCGCTACTGCCGCCATGACACACGACTTTGCGTGGCCGATCCGGAAGGGTCGGTGTTCATGGCCTATCACGCAAGCGGCGACGCGGCATTGACGGCGCCGGGCTCACGCATCGAAGGCATCGGGCGGCCACGCGTGGAGCCCAGTTTCGTGCGCACGCTGGTCGACCGGATGATCGAGGTGCCGAACGTCGATTCCATCGCCGCGATGCGCGCGCTCTCCGACCTGCTCGGGCGCAAGGTCGGGCCGTCGACCGGCACCAACTTCATCGGCATGCTTGCGCTGGCGCATGAAATGCGCGCGGCCGGGCAGCAGGGTTCGATCCTCTCGCTGCTGTGCGATGCGGGCGAGCGCTATCTGCCGAGCTATCACGATGCCGATTGGGTGCAGAAGTCATTCGGCGATGTGGGCGAGGCGCAGAAGCGCGTTGACGCGGCACTCGCCGCCTGAGCATGACTGTGCACGGACTGTCCCGGCGCGCCCTGCTGCTGTGCACGCTCGCGGCGCCTGCGGCATGGGCTCTGCCGCCACGCACCATGCAGTTCCCGCGCGACTTCGGCAGCCACCCCGACCTCAACACCGAGTGGTGGTACATCACCGGCCAGGCCCACGCCGGGCCTCGCGAATTCGGGTTTCAGATCACCTTCTTTCGATCGCGGATCGCCGAGACGCAATCCATGCGGTCCGCCTTCGCGGCGCGGCAGGTGATCTTTGCGCATGCGGCCATCACCGATCTCGAAGGACGCAAGCTCTGGCACGACCAGCGCATCGCGCGCGCCGGCTTCGGCGTCGCCTCGGCCTCTGAGGACGACACCGACGTCCGGCTACGCAACTGGACGCTCCAGCGCGACGGCAAGGGCTATGCGGCCCGGCTGCCGGCCGAAGGATTCGCGCTCGACCTTCGCTTCGCGCCCACGCAGCCTGTGATGTTGCAAGGCGATGCCGGCCTCTCGCGCAAGGGACCCGAGGTCGAGCAGGCCAGCTACTACTACAGCGAACCGCAGCTCGCCACGCAGGGCCGGCTCACCTTGCAGGGTCGTAGTTTCGACGTGCAGGGCACCGCGTGGCTCGACCATGAATGGAGCGATGCCTATCTGCACCCCGACGCGGCAGGCTGGGACTGGATCGGCATGAACCTCTTCGACGGCAGCGCGCTGATGGCGTTCCGGATCCGCCGCCGCGACGGATCGGCGCTATGGGCCGGTGGCTCGATGCGCAGCCCGGACGGACGCCTGCGCGTGTTCGGACCGGACGATCTGCGCTTCGAGGCCGAAGGCCGATGGGTCAGCCCGCGGACGCGCGCGGACTACCCGATTCGCTGGCGCATCCAGACACCCGCCGGCACCTTCAGCGTGCACCCGCTGCTCGACGACCAGGAACTCGACAGCCGCGGCTCGACCGGCGCGGTGTACTGGGAGGGGCTGAGCGAACTGCGCGACGCACAGGGCCACGCAGTCGGCCGGGGCTACCTGGAACTGACCGGCTATGCGCAGGCGCTGAAATTCTGAGGGCCTGCCTCAACCCTTCGGCAGGCTGCGCCGGCGGTCGATGAAGGCGATGATCTCGCCCATGATCCCGCGCCGGAATGCCAGCACGCAGACCACGAAGATCAATCCGGTGACCATGGTGACCGACTCGCCGAGGGTGTTGAACCAATCCACCGTCGTGATCTGCGCCAGCAGGTGACCGAACTCGCCGATCTTGTTTTCGAGCAGCACCACCACGGCCGAGCCGACCAGCGGGCCTGAAAGCGTACCGAGGCCGCCCACCAGCGTCATCAGGATGACCTGGCCCGACGCGCTCCAGTGCACATCGGACAGCGTGGCGAAGCCCAGCACCAGGGTCTTGAGCGAACCGGCGAGTCCCGACAGCGCCGCCGAGATCACGAAGGCCAGCAGCTTGAAGCGGCTCACGTCATACCCCAGCGACAACGCGCGAGGCTCGTTTTCCTTGATGCCCTTGAGCACCTGGCCGAAGGGCGAATGGATGGTGCGCACGATCAGCAGGAATGCCGCGACAACGATGACCAGCGTCACGTAGTACATGGTGAGGTCGCTCTGCAGGTCGATCAGGCCGAAGAGCTTGCCGCGCGGCACGCCCTGCAGACCATCCTCGCCCCCGGTGAACTTCGCCTGCAGCGCGACGAAGAACACCATCTGCGCGAGCGCCAGCGTGATCATCGCGAAGTAGATTCCCTGCCGGCGAATCGCCAGCACCCCGAAGAGCCAACCCAGCAACGCGCCGGTGACGGTGCCGGCAATGAGGCCCAGTTCCGGCGTCAATCCCCAGACCTTCATTGCATGGCCCGCGACGTAGGCCGAGCCGCCGAGAAAGGCCGCATGGCCGAACGACAGCAGGCCGGTATAGCCGAGCAGCAGATTGAAGGCCGAAGCGAACAGCGCGAAGCACATCAGCTTCATCACGAACACCGGGTACGCGCCCACGAAGGGCGCCACGATCAACGCAACCAGAAGAAGCAGGTAGATGACAGTGGAAAGCTTTTTCATGCGGGCGCCGTCTTATTTTTCTTTTCCGAAGAGACCGGCGGGGCGGATGAGCAACACGATGACCATGATGACGAACACGACTGTGGACGAGGCCTCCGGGTAGAACACCTTCGTCAAGCCTTCGATGATGCCGAGGCCGAGGCCGGTCAGGATGGCGCCCATGATGGAGCCCATGCCGCCGATGACGACGACCGCGAACACCACGATGATCAGGTTCTGCCCCATCAGCGGCGACACCTGGATCACCGGCGCAGCAAGCACGCCCGCGAACGCAGCCAGCGCCGCACCGAAGGCGTAAGTCAGCGTGATCATCAGCGGCACGTTCACGCCGAAGGCTTCCACCAGGCGAGGGTTCTCGGTGCCGGCGCGCAGGTAGGCGCCGATGCGTGTCTTCTCGATCACGAACCAGGTCGAGAAGCACACGACCAGCGAGGCCAGCACAACCCAGGCGCGGTAGTTGGGCAGGATCATGAAGCCGAGATCGGTCGCACTCGCCAGCGCATCGGGGGTGTCGTAGGCGAGGCCCGAGACACCGTAGATCGAGCGGAACACGCCTTCGATCAGCAACGTCAGCCCGAGCGTGAGCAGCAGGCCGTAGAGATGGTCGAGCTTGTAGATCCAGCGCAGCAGAAGCCGCTCGATGACCACGCCGAAGAGCCCGACGATCACCGGCGCGACAACCAGCATCACCCAGTAGTTGACGTTGAAGTAGTTCATGGCCATCCAGGTCGACACCGCGCCCAGCATGAACAGCGCGCCATGGGCGAAGTTGATCACGTTGAGCAGGCCGAAGATCACCGCGAGCCCGAGGCTCAGGATGGCGTAGAACGACCCGTTGACCAACCCCAGGAGGAGCTGGCTCAACAAAGCGGGAAACGAGATGGTCATGAACGGTTCAACAGTCGCGCACTCTCAGTTGACAGGCCTTATTGCTTCCACAAGGCGCACTTGCTTTCGGCCTTGGTCGTGAAGACATCTTCACCCGGCAGCTTGGCGACGACCTTGTAGTAGTCCCACGGCTGCGTCGATTCGGCGGGCGACTTGACCTGCATCAGGTACATGTCGTGCACGAAGCGGCCGTCGGCGCGGATCTGGCCCTTGGCGTAGAAGTCGTTGATCGGCATCTTCTTGAGTTCGGTCATCACCTTGTCGGCATCGGTGCTCTTGGCGGCCTGCACGGCCTTCAGGTAGGTCATGGTGGCCGAGTAGTCGGCGGCCTGGATGTCGGTCGGCATGCGCTTCGTCTTGTCGAAGAACTTCTTGCCGAAGGCGCGGGTCTGCTCGTTCAGGTTCCAGTCCCAGCTCGTGGTGAGCAGCAGGCCTTCGGTGTTCTTCAGGCCCAGGCTGTGGATGTCGGTGATGAACACCAGCAGGCCCGCCATCTTCATGGTCTTGGTGACGCCGAATTCCTTCGCGGCCTTGATCGCGTTGATGGTGTCGCCGCCCGCGTTGGCCAGGCCGAGGATCTGCGCCTTGGAGTTCTGCGCCTGCAGCAGGAAGGACGAGAAGTCCGACGCGTTGAGCGGATGCTTGACGCTGCCCACGACCGTGCCGCCCTTCTCCTTGACGACCTTGGCCGTGTCGGCTTCGAGTGCCGCGCCGAATGCGTAGTCGGCGGTCAGGAAGAACCAGCTCTTGCCGCCGTTGGCGACCACCGCACCGCCGGTGCCCTTGGCGAGCGCCACGGTGTCGTAAGCGTAGTGCACGGTGTAGGGGCTGCACTGTTCGTTGGTGAGCTGCGATGCGCCGGCGCCGTTGACCATGAAGACGCGCTTCTTCTCCTGCGCCACCTTCGCCATCGCGAGGCCGGTGCCGGAATTGGTGCCGCCGAACAGCATCGTGAGGTTGTCGGTGTCGATCCACTCGCGCGCCTTCGACGCGGCGATGTCGGCCTTGTTCTGGTGGTCGGCCGTCACGAGTTCGACCGGCATGCCGTTGACCTTGCCGCCGAAGTCGTCGATCGCCATCTGGATCGCAGTCGCGCCGCCCTTGCCTTCGACGTCGGCGTAGAGACTGGACATGTCGGTGATGAACCCGATCTTGACCTTGTCTTCAGCCTGGGCGGCACCGGCCGCGAGCGCAACAGCAATGGAAACGGCGGAAAGGGCGATTGTCTTTTTCATGTCTCTGACTGGGTTGAAGGAAAAACGAATAGCCTGGGGAGTCATTTCCACAGGGCGCACTTGGAATCGGCCTTTGCCGTGAAGACCTGGTCACCCGGCAGCTTGGCGATCACCTTGAGATAGTCCCAGGGCTGCTTCGACTCGGCAGGCGACTTGACCTCGACCAGGTACATGTCGTGCACGTAGCGGCCATCGGCGCGAATGTGGCCCTTGGCGTAGAAGTCGTCGAGCTTCATGCTCTTGAGTTGCGCCATCACCTTGTCCGAATCGGTGGTCTTCGCCGCCTCCACCGCCTTCAGGTAGGTCATGGTGGCCGAGTAGTCCGCGGCCTGGATATCGGTCGGCATGCGCTTGGTCTTGTCGAAGAAGCGCTTGGCGAACTTGCGCGAGTCGTCGTTCAGGTCCCAGTACCAGCTCGTGGTGTGCAGCAGGCCCTCGGTGTTCTTGAGGCCCAGGCTGTGGATGTCGCTCAGGAAAATCAGCAAGCCGGCCAGCTTCATGGTCTTCGTGATGCCGAATTCCTTGGCCGCCTTGATGGAGTTGATGGTGTCACCGCCCGCGTTGGCCAGTCCGAGAATCTGTGCCTTGGAGTTCTGGGCCTGCAACAGGAAGGACGAGAAGTCTGAAGCATTCAGCGGATGCCGCACCGATCCGACCACCGTGCCGCCCTTGGCCTTGATCACGGCGGTGGTATCGGCTTCGAGTGCATGGCCGAAGGCATAGTCGGCGGTCAGGAAGAACCAGGTCTTCCCGCCGCGATCGACCACTGCGCCGCCCGTGCCCTTTGCGAGCGCGACCGTGTCGTACGCGTAGTGCACGGTGTAGGGGCTGCACTGCTCGTTGGTGAGCGCCGAGGAGGCGGCGCCGTTGTTGAAGTACACGCGCTTCTTTTCCTGCGCCACCTTGGCCGTCGCGAGCGCCGTGCCCGAATTGGTGCCGCCGAAGACCATCGTCACGCCGTCGGTGTCGATCCACTCGCGCGCCTTCGACGCGGCGATGTCGGCCTTGTTCTGGTGGTCGGCCGTCAACAGTTCGATCGGCTGGCCGAGCGCCTTGCCGCCGAAGTCGTCGATCGCCATCTGGATGGCCAGTGCGCCGTTCTTTCCTTCGAGGTCGGCGTACAGGCTGGACATGTCGGTGACGAAGCCGATCTTCACCTTCTCCTGTGCATGCGCGGGACTGGAGGCCAATGCCAATGCGGCAACGGCCAGTGAGAGTGCAGTGAGTGCGTTCTTCATACGGGACTCCATCGAATTGATAGGTTGATAAAGATCAGACGCCGAGCAGCTCGTTGAGCACCGGCATCTTGGCTTCGAGTTCGGCCGCACCGAATTTCTCCACGATGCGGCCGTGTTCCATCACATAGAAGCGGTCGGCCAGCGGCGCGGCGAAGCGGAAGTTCTGCTCGACCATCACCACGGTGTAGCCCTTGCCGCGCAGTGTATGGATCATGCGGGCAAGCGCCTGCACGATGACGGGGGCGAGCCCCTCGGAGATTTCATCGAGCAGCAGCAGCTTGGCGCCTGTGCGCAGGATGCGCCCGACGGCCAGCATTTGCTGCTCGCCGCCCGAAAGGCGCGTGCCCTGGCTGTTGCGCCGTTCGGCGAGATTGGGGAACATGGCGTAGATCTCTTCCACCGACATGCCCGGCCCTGATCCCTTCAACGGAGGCGGCAGCATCAGGTTTTCTTCGCACGAGAGGCTCGCGAAGATGCCGCGCTCCTCGGGGCAATAGCCGATGCCGTAGTGCGCGATCTTGTGCGTCGGCATGTCGATGGTCTCGGTGCCGTTGACCTTGATGCTGCCCTTGCGGGCGCCGGTCAGGCCCAGGATCGCACGCATCGTCGTGGTGCGCCCTGCACCATTGCGGCCGAGCAGCGTGACGACTTCGCCCGGCTGCACCACCATGTCGACGCCGTGCAGAACGTGCGATTCGCCGTACCAGGCTTGAAGGCCGTTGATCTCGAGTGCAGGCGTCGCCATCAGTGGGCTCCCTGCAGTTGGCCGTCGGTGGTGCCCATGTAGGCTTCCATCACTTGCGGATTGCGGGAGACCTCGGCATAGGGACCTTCGGCGAGCACGGCGCCGCGCTGCAGGACGGTGATGGTGTCGGCGATGGTCGACACCACGCTCATGTTGTGCTCCACCATCAGGATCGTGCGGCCGGCCGACACGCGCTTGATGAGATCGGCCACGCGATGCACGTCTTCGTGGCCCATGCCCTGCGTCGGTTCGTCGAGCAGCATCAGTTCGGGCTCCATCGCCAGCGTGGTCGCGATTTCGAGCGCGCGCTTTCGGCCGTAGGGAAGATTCACCGTCAATTCGTCGGCGAGGTCTTCGAGGCCGACTTCAGCCAGCAGCGAGCGCGCCCGCGCGTTGAGCGGCGTCAAGGACTGCTCGCTCTTCCAGAAGTGATACGAAGTGCCGAGCGCACGTTGCAGGCCGAGACGCACGTTTTCGAGCAGCGTCAGGTGGGGAAACACCGCCGAGATCTGAAACGAGCGGATGATGCCGCGCCGCGCGATCTGAGCGGGGCGTTCGCTGGTGATGTCCTGTCCATTGAACAGGATCGTTCCGGAGGTCGGCTCCAGAAACTTCGTCAGCAGATTGAAGCAGGTCGTCTTGCCTGCGCCGTTGGGCCCGATCAGTGCGTGGATCGATCCGCGCACCACCGACAGATCAACCTTGCTGACTGCCGTGAAGCCCTTGAATTCCTTGGTGAGCTGGCGCGTCTCGAGAATGATGTCAGTCATCTCGCGCGTTCACCCTCGTGCTGAAAAAAGTTTCGTTCATGCGGTCAGTCTGCACGTCCCACCGTGGGCCGCGCGGTCCCATTGTTTGCGGCTGTAACGAAACTTGCCTACTGGGGTTTGTCCGGCTCGCCCCCAGGTTGCCCGCACTTCGTGTCGGGCGCCCACCCCCTACCGGGGGCAAGACCAGCGGCCCGGCAAAGCCGGTTCCGCGGTCTTTCGCGAACGGGCCGCGCTTCGCGGGCCACGCACTATCGTCGACATGTTTTGTGGTCCCGGCACCACGCGCGAGCCGCCGCGGAACCGGCTTCGCCGGGCCGCCAGCGGCGCCCCCAGTAGGGGGTGGGCGGCTACACGAAGTGAGCCAACCTGGGGGCGAGCTCAGCTAGTGCGCTCCAGCGGCGGCGTCGGAGGCGCCGGGGCCGCGGGCGGGCTTGGCTAGCCAGACCAGGGGGATCAGCAGGAGGAAAAGGACGGCGGAGCCGTAGAAGACGTCGGCGGACGCGAGCATGAATGCTTGCTGGTCGACCAGACGGTTGATTTGGCCGAGCACCTGTTCGGCGCTGAAGCCGCTGCTGCCGAGGCCGGCCATGGCGCTGGATGTCGCCGAGCTGCTCTGCGTGACCGACTCGACCAGTTGCGCATGATGCAGCGCCGCCCGGTTCTCCCACAGGGTGGTCACGGTCGAGGTGCCGATGGCGCCAGCCGTGATCCGCAGGAAGTTCGACAGGCCCGACGCCGCCGGGATCCGATCCGGCGTCAGACCGGACAAGGTGATCGTCACCAGCGGAATGAAGAAGAACGCCATCGCCACACCCTGGATGATCGTGGGGATCATGATCGTCCAGAAGTCAGCCTGAGTGTTGAAGTTGGAGCGCATCCACAACACCAGCGCGAACACGAGGAACGAGAAGGTCGCATAGCGGCGCGGATCGACCTTCGCGACCGTAAGCCCGACGATCGGCGAGAAGAAGATCGCCAGCATCCCCACGGGGGCCATGATCATGCCGGCCTGCGTCGCCGTGTAGCCCATGAACTGTTGCAGCCACAGCGGCAGGAGCACCACGTTGCCGAAGAACAACCCGTACGCTACGGCCGTCGCGAAAGCCCCTGACCAGAAGTTGCGCCGCTTGAAGAGCGAGAGGTCGACCACTGGATGCTTGTCGGTGAGCTCCCACGCCAGGAAGAACGCGAAGCCGACCACGGCAACGATCGCGAGCGTCAGGATCGTCGCCGAATGGAACCAGTCCAGTTCCTTGCCCTTGTCGAGCATGAGCTGGAGCGAGCCGACCCATAGCACCAGAAGCGCAAGGCCGATGCCGTCGATTGGCACCTTGCGTGTGCCGCTTTCGCGCTTGCGATAGAGGCCCCAGGTGATGGCCGCAGCGAGCAGCCCGACCGGGATATTGATATAGAAGATCCAGGGCCAGGAGATGTTGTCGGTGATCCATCCACCGAGCAACGGCCCCATGACGGGCGCCACCAGTGTGGTCATCGACCACATCGCCATCGCGAGGCCCGCCTTGGCGCGCGGATAGCTCGACAGCAGCAGCGTCTGTGACAACGGGATCATCGGGCCCGCCACAAAGCCCTGCAATGCACGAAACGCGATCAGCATGGTCATGTTCGGCGCCAGCCCGCACAGCCACGAGGTGATGATGAACAGCAGCACGCTCGCCATGAACAGGCGCACCTGCCCGAAACGCTGCGTCAGCCAGCCGGTGAGCGGCACCGCAATGGCGTTGGACACCGCGAAACTCGTGATGACCCAGGTGCCCTGCGTCGAACTGACGCCGAGATCGCCAGCGATCGCGGGCAACGAGACGTTCGCGATCGACGTGTCCAGCACGTTCATGAAGGTCGCAGCAGAGAGCGCGATCGTGCCCCACAGGCGGGCAGAGCCTTCCAGTGGCGGCAACGGCTGGGAAGCGGGGGCGTTCGACATCGCGCGAGCCCGACCGATCAGCCCGGCTGTCCTTGCGTGGGCTGGGGCGTGCCTGAGTTGGCGCCGCCGCTCGATGCCGGCGTCTTGCTCGGCACTTCGTGGCCAAGATTCGCGGCAATGATGCGCGCGACTTCGGCGTCAGCACCGTGTTCCAGCTTGCTATAGACCTCCGTCTGGGTGGCTGCGCTCTCGCGAGGTGCGTCGGCCAGCATCTTGCCGCCCTTGTCGCTCACGTCGATTTCAGCGTCCATCGAGAGACCCACGCGCAGCGGATTGGCCTTGAGTTGTTCTGCATCGAGGCCGATGCGAACAGGCACGCGCTGCACGACCTTGATCCAGTTGCCCGTCGCGTTCTGTGCGGGGAGCAGCGCGAAGGCCGCACCGGTGCCGACGCCGAGACCGGCGACGTGACCGTCGTACTCGACCTTCTTGCCGTAAAGGTCGGCCGTGAGCTTCACAGGCTGGCCGATGCGGATATTGCGCAGCTGGACTTCCTTGAAATTGGCATCGACCCAGAGCTGGTTGAGCGGCACGATCGACATCATCGGCGTGCCGGCCGTCACGCGCTGGCCGAGTTGGACGGTGCGCTTGGCGACATAACCGTCGACGGGCGCCGGCATGCCGACGCGCTGGGTCGCCAGATAGGCCTCGCGCACCTTCGCAGCAGCGGCCTGCACGCTCGGATGCTGTTCGACTTTCGTGCCTTCCGTCAGCGACTGGTTGCTCGCCAGTTGTTCGCGTGCGGAGAGCAGACTGGCCTGTGCAGCCGCCAGTGCGCTCTTGGCATTGGCCAGCGCCGTTTCGGAGTGGTTGAGCTCTTCCTTCGACACCGCACCGTTGCCGGCCAGCGCCTGGCGCCGCTTCAGGTCGTCCTGCGCGCGGGCGATGTCGCTCTGCGCCCTGACGATGTCAGCCTGGCGAAGCGAAACTTGCGCAGCGAGCGATGCGTTGTTGACATACAGCGTGCGCGCCTGACGCACCGCCTGGGCAAGTGCGGCTTCGGCCTGGTCGAGCGCAACCCTGGCGTCGGACGGATCGAGCTGGACCAGGGGTTGGCCGGCCTTCACGAAGTCGGTGTCGTCGGCATTGATCGCCATCACGGTTCCGGCGATCTGCGGCGTGATCTGGATCACGTTGCCCTGCACGTAGGCGTTGTCGGTCGACTCATAGTGGCTGGCAACCAGCCATTCGTACACACCCCATCCCGCACCGGCAAGCACGACGACCGACGCGAGCGCGGTCAGCGCGCGGCGGCGCTTGTTGTTGGGAGCCGGCGCGTCGGCAGCGGCTTCGGCCGGTGCTGCGGGATTGGCGGCGTTGTTGTTTTCCATGGCGATATCTTTCGGGTTCAGACCAATGTTCAGGGGTGTGCGGTGTTGGATTCGGAGGACGCCGTCCGGGCGATGTCGGGCTGCCAGCCGCCACCCAGTGCGCGGACAAGAGCGACCTGGCTGTCGTAAGCGCGAGCGGAGAGATCCACACCGTCGCGACGCTGGCCCAGCACGGTGACTTCAGCCGACAGTACATCAAGATAGTTGCCGAGGCCCGCGCTGTACCGCTGCACAGCGATGTCGTAGGCTGCTTCAGCCGCATCCTGTCCTTCGCGCTGCTGGACCTGCTGGCGAGCGACGGACTGCACGCTGGTGATCTGGTCGGCAACGTCGCGAACTGCATCGAGAACGGTCGAGTTGTAGGTCTCGATCGCGCCGTCCAGATCGGCGGACTTGCCCCGCAGGTTGGCGCGCAGCTTGCCGCCTTCGAAGATCGGCAGGCGGATGGCGGGCCCCACACCCCACTGCTGGCTATCGGTCCTGAGCAGGTTGCCATAGCCGATGCTCTGGAAACCGGCGAAGGCCACCAGGTTGACGTTGGGATAGAACTGGGTCTTGGCGTTCTTCACGTCGCTGGTCGCCGATTCCACACGAAAACGTGCAGCAGCGATGTCGGCCCGAAGGCCCAGCAGGTCGACCGGGATTGTCGACTGCAGTGCCATCGGCTTCAGGTTGCCCAGGGCCGGCGGGACGAGCGATTGCGTGGCATTCGGCTTCGCCACCAGTGCATCGAGCGCATGCTGCGCAATCGCGATCTGCTCGTTCAGTGCCTCGATTTGCTGACGGGCCTCGGGGATGCTGGCTTCGCTCTGCTTCAACTGAAGCCGTGTATCAAGACCGGCGGATACCCGGTCGCGAACCAGCTTGTAGAGCTCCTCGCGCTGCGCAAGCGTGCGGTCGGCTACCGTCAGGCGATCATGCAGACGCGCCCACTGGATGTAGCCGCGCGCAACATTGCTGGCCAGCAGCACGCGCGCGGCGTCGGCGTCGGCAGCAGCGGCGTTGGCCGAGCCGATGGCGCTGTCGAGGGCGGAGCGATTCTTGCCGAAGAAGTCGATCTCCCAGCCTGCGTTCAGCTGCAAATTGCCAGTTGGCTGTGTGGAGCCACCGAGCGGGGCCGGATAGATGTAGGTGCCGGAAAACTTCTGGCGGGTGAGATCCAACGCGCCGTCGACGTGTGGCCTGTCAGCCGATTCGGCGACCGAGACCGCGGCCTGCGCCCGCGCGAGACGCGCGCGGGCGACCTGCAGATTGGGATTGCCTTCGAGCGCCTGATTGACCAACGCATTCAGCTGCGCATCACCAAAGGCAAGCCACCACTGGCTGTCGATCCTGGACGTTGCGGCCGGAGCGGCGGTCGGCGTGGAAGCCGGGACAGTCAGTCCGAGCGAATCGGCATCGCTCATCTTTGCCTGCGAAGAAATATTGCCCATGTCGGCACAGCCTGCGAGAGCCACTGCGACCGCGGCTGCCGCCACCGCGGTCATTCGGCGCAGAGCGCCCTCAGGAAGAAGATGTGTCATTTTTTTCTCCACGGGCCGACAGGGCCTGTGCGTTATCAAGAATGCGGCGCAGATAGCTCTTGAGCTGTTCCCATTCCTCGTCGGTGAATCCGGCAAGGTGCTCGTTCTGCACGCGGCTGAGCAAATGCGGTACTTGTTCGGCGGCAGCGCGCCCTTCGTCGGTGAGCTCGATGTTGACCACGCGGCGGTCGGCCACCGAGCGCACGCGTCGGCACAGGCCTTTTGCTTCGAGACGATCCAGCAGCCGGGTCATGGCGCCGGTGTCGAGTTCGCATTCGCGCGCCAGTTCGGCCACCGTCGTCGCCTGCCCCATGTGGAGCTTGTGCAGCGGCACCCACTGCGGATAAGTCGGGCTGCCGGGCTCGCACATGCGGAGTTCGACAGCCTGGCCGACCGCCGACATGATGCGGCGCATCAGATAGCCAATGCTCTCCTCCGACCGATAGTTCTCGGCCTTGTAGAAGGCCTTGACGGGCAGCGGTTTGCCGGCCTGGGAAACCAGGGACTTGGTTTCGTGACTCTTGGAATCGGACATCTCTGAATATTAATTGCCGCGACAATTACTGTCAAGGCGACTTTTGCAAAGGCAACCGTTAGCTAGAATCGGGCCATGGCCTCTTCTGCTTCCCCCGCGCCCGCCAAAGGCTCTCCAAAGTCGTTGTCCGGGCTGGCTCCGTTCCTCCGCCCCTACCGCATCCAGATCGTCCTCGCCGGCGTTTTTCTCGTTCTGGCGGCGGCGACCACGCTGGTCTTCCCTGTTGCACTGCGGAGCCTGATCGACGGCGGACTTGTTTCCAGCGACAAGGGTGCCCAGACGATGGCGCTGCGCGAGCACTTTGTCGCCCTGTTCGCCGTGGCCGTGGCGCTCGGACTTTTTTCCGCCGCACGCTTCTACACGGTCAGCTGGCTCGGCGAACGCGTGACGGCGGATCTGCGCAACGCAGTCTATTCACACGTCCTGCGGCAAAGCCCCGTCTTCTTCGAAACCACTCAGACGGGAGAGGTACTCTCGCGCCTGACGGCCGACACCACGCTGGTGCAAACGGTGGTCGGGTCCTCGCTGAGCATGGGGTTGCGCAATGCAGTCATGGGCGTGGGCGCGCTCGCCATACTGATCTGGACCAATCCCTACGTGATGGTGCAGGTGCTCGGCATCCTGGTGCTCGTGGTGTTGCCCAGCATGTGGTTCGGACGGCGCGTACGCAAGTTGTCGCGCGCCAGCCAGGACCGCGTGGCGGATTCGAGCGCGATTGCCGCGGAAGTACTCAACGCCATCCCGGTCGTCCAAAGCTACACGGCGGAAGCTCGCGAAGCCGCTCGCTTCGATGCTTCGACCGATAGCGCCTTCCACACCGCCGTTCGCCGCACGAAGGCACGTTCCGTCCTGGTGGCTTTCATCATCATCGCGACATCGGCCGCCCTGCTGTGGGGCCTGTATCAAGGCACACAAGCGGTGCTGCACGGCGAGATCACGGCGGGCCACCTCGGGCAAACGGTGGTTTACGTGATCATCCTGGCGAGCGCAGCGGCGGTGCTCGGCGAGGTCTACGGTGACTTGTTGCGCGCAGCCGGTGCCACGGAACGCCTGATGGAACTGCTCCACGCAAAGCCGGTGATCCTGTCGCCCGCTCAGCCCGCCCAGGCGCCGATTCCCGAGGCAGGGAGCACCGTCAGCTTCGAAGCGGTGGGTTTTCATTACCCCTCTCGACCCGGCACCCCTGCCCTGCGCGACTTCAACCTGACCGTGGCGCCGGGCGAGACCGTGGCGCTGGTCGGATCGAGCGGCGCGGGCAAGAGCACGGTCTTCCAGCTTCTGCTGCGCTACTACGACCCGCAATTCGGGCGCATCGTGCTGGACGGTGCCCCTCTCTCGGCACTCTCGCTCGACGAACTGCGCAATCGCATCGGCCTGGTGCCGCAGGACGCGGTCATTTTCTCGGCCAGCGCTTTCGAGAACATCCGCTACGGCCGGCCCGACGCAAGCGTCGAGGAAGTCCATGCGGCAGCGAAGGCCGCGTTCGCGGACGGCTTCCTGCGAGCCTTGCCCGAGGGATATGACACATTCCTGGGTGAACGCGGCGTGCGCCTGTCTGGCGGCCAGCGGCAGCGCATCGCCATCGCCCGTGCCATGCTCAAGAATCCTCCTTTGCTGCTGCTCGACGAGGCGACCAGCGCCCTCGATGCCGAAAGCGAACGCATGGTCCAGGCTGCACTCGAATCCGCGATGACCGGCCGCACCACCATCGTGATCGCGCACCGCCTCGCGACAGTGCAAAAGGCAGACCGCATCGTGGTGCTCGACCACGGCGGCATTGTCGAGCAGGGAACGCACTCGACGCTCGTGGCGCAGAACGGCGTCTATGCGCGCCTGGCGGCGCTGCAATTCGCAGCCTGAGGCCGCCGCTATCGCTGCAGCGTTACTGCAGTGTCTCCTTGAGCGCCGGCGGCAGCGGCAACGAAAAGACCGGAATCCCCTCGTCGATCAGGTTCTGGGCCTGCTCGCGCGTGGTCTGGCCGCGAATGCCACGCTCTTCGATTTCGCCGTAGTGCATCTTGCGGGCTTCTTCCGCAAAGCGATCGCCAACGTCCTCGGTCTGTGCGATCACTTCGCGCATTGCGCGCAGCAGGCGACCTTCCGGTGATTCAGCGGCCGGCAATGCGGTCGTTTGTGATTCAGCCGGCGGCTTCGCGTTACCGAGGTTCAAGCGCGGAGCCGCCAACAGCTTGGTGATCGCCGTGTTGCCGCAAACGGGGCACTCGACAAGGCCGGCAGCGAGCTGCGTGTCAAATGCGTCCTGCGACGCGAACCACCCCTCGAAGCCGTGTCCGTGGGCGCATTGGAGGTTGAGAACCTTCATGGGCCGATTATCCGCTGCCGTCGACCGGGGCGAAGGTTTGCCAATCGAGCGTCCATGCGCCCGACAGCACGTTCTGCATCCACAGCGCGCAAGTTTGGGTCTTGGCGTCAGTGACCGTGCCGTCGCGGCACCATTCCACCAGTTCGTCGGGGGTGGCGGTGATCACGTCGAGAAATTCACCGTGATCGAGCTGCCTCGCTCCGAGAGAAAGGCCTCGGGCAAAGTAGATATGGATGATCTCGGTCGAATAGGCGACCGCCAAGTGCATGGCACCGGCTCGCGCCCATTCACTTGCGGTGTAGCCGGTTTCCTCCAGCAGTTCGCGCTGCCCGCAGAGCAACGGATCTTCGCCGGCATCGAGCTTGCCCGCGGGAAACTCGGTCATCACGTGACCAATGGGATAGCGATATTGGCGCTCGAGAACCACCTGTCCATCGTCCAGGAGGGGCACCACTACGACGGCACCCGGATGGACCACGTATTCGCGTGTCGCCGTGTGCCCATCGGGAAGTCGGACGGTGTCGCGCCTGGCGCGCAGGAAATTGCCTTGGAAAAGCAGTTCGCTCGCCGTGCAGTCTTCCCGGAGATGCGTGTCGACATCGACTGGGGTCGTCTTGGTCATGCGAGCTTCCTCACCGATGCTTCATCAGATAACGCCACGTGAAGCCCGGAAATGCCAGCACGATGAAGAGAGCGCCGGTGACGGCATAAAACTCCCACCCCTGCGGCGCAATCTGGCCCGCGCGACGTTCGAACAGCAGTCCGATCCCACCGGCGATGAAATAGAGCACCACCAGTTCGGTCAATCTGACCGCCAGCGACTTCGCTCGCCCGGTCAGCGGCACCAACCCCATCACGCGCTCAGTCAGGAACGGGAGGTTGGCCGCCAGCAGCGCGACCAGCAAGACCACCCAGACCGATGCGCTTTGCGACACAGGGCTCGATCAGGTCGCCAGGGTGGCCACGATCGCCCGCGCGCACAGGGTCATGAGACCGCCTGGCAAGATCCCGAGAACCAGAATCAAAGCGCCGTTGATTGTCAGCACAGTACGGACATCGTGCGGTGCCGAAACCGTGGTCGCGGTCAGAGGCGCGTCGAAATACATCACCTTGACCACGCGCAGATAGTAGAACGCACCAATCAGCGACATCACCACCGCGAACACAGCGAGACCGATGTACATTGCCTGGCCCGAAGCGATCAGCGCCTGCAACACGGCCAGCTTCGCGTAAAAGCCCACCAGTGGAGGCACGCCTGCCAGGGAGAACATCGCGATGGCCATCACGGCCGCGTACAGCGGGCTGCGCTGATTCAAGCCCGCCAAATCCGTGATCTCTTCGCTCTCGAAGCCCTCGCGCGCCAGGAGCAGGATGATGCCGAAGCTCGCCAGCGTCGTGAGCACATAGGTCACCATGTAGAACATCGACGCGCTGTACGCGAACTGCGCGTTGTACGTATTGCCGTTGACGACGCCCGCCACCAGGCCGAGCAGCATGAAGCCCATTTGCGCGATGGTCGAGTACGCGAGCATCCGCTTGAGATTGGTCTGCGCGATGGCCGCGAGATTGCCAATCAGCAGCGAAGCGATCGCCAGCAATGCCAGCATCTGCTGCCAATCGAACGCGAGCGGAAGCAAGCCTTCCACCAGCAAACGAATGATGATCGCAAACGCTGCAAGCTCGGGCGCGGCGCCGATCAACAGCGTGACGGATGTGGGCGCGCCCTGGTAGACGTCCGGCACCCACATGTGGAACGGCGCCGCACCGACCTTGAACGCAAGACCGGCCACAATGAACACCAGGCCGAACACCAGCACCTGGTGGTTGACTTTGCGGCTCGCGATGGCCTTGAACACCTCGTTGATGTCAAGCGATCCGGTCGCGCCGTACATCATCGACAGGCCGTAGAGCAGGAAACCGCTGGCCATTGCGCCGAGGACGAAATACTTCATGGCCGCTTCGCTCGCCACCGCGTTATCGCGGCGCAGGGCAACCAGTGCATAGCTCGACAGCGTCAGCAGTTCAAGGCCGAGATAGAGCAGCAGGAAGTTGCTGCCCGAGATCATCACGAACATGCCGAGCAAGGCGAACATGCTGATCGTGAACAACTCTCCGCCGCGGAGCATGCCGCGATCGGCTGAATATGGCCGGCCATAGACCAGCGTGACCATCAACGCCAGGGTGGAGAAACACTTGAGCCAGTTGCCCATCGGATCGCTCACGACCATGCCACCGAAGCCGTAGATGGTCTTGCCTTCTGCGGCGTTGAATCCGGTGAGCACGGCGATCACTGCCAGCGTGAGCAGGGTCAAGATGTAGGTTGCGGTACGACGGGGGCTGGTGGTGGACAGATCCAGCAGCGCGATGACGCACGCCATGATCAGCAGCACCACCTCGGGGTAGATCGTCATCCAGCTGAGTTTGTCAATCATCTCGTTCTCTCGTTCAGCGTGGATTTAAGGCAGCTTGGAAATGGCCACGTGGCGCAGCAGTTCGGTCACCGACGAATTCATGACATCGGTGAAAGGCTTGGGATAGAGACCCATCCACAGCACTGCGATCGCGAGCAGCGCCAGCATGAGAAATTCTCGCGCGCTGATATCGCTCAGTTCCTTGACATGGTCGTTGCCCGGAGCGCCCAGGTAGACGCGCTTGTACATCCAGAGCGTATAGGCCGCACCGAAGATCAGCGCCGTGGCCGCGCCCAGCCCGAGCCAGAAGTTCGCCTTGACGGCACCGAGGATCACCATCCATTCGCCGACGAAACCGGCAGTGCCCGGAAGGCCGCAGTTGGCCATCGCGAACAGCAGTACGAAGGCCGCGAACTTGGGCATCGTGTTGACGACACCGCCGTAGTCGGCAATCTGGCGCGAATGAACACGGTCATAGAGCACCCCGATGCAAAGGAACATGGCGCCCGAAACGAAGCCGTGCGCAATCATCTGCACGATGCCGCCGGCCACGCCGATCTCGTTGAAGATGAAGAAACCCAGCGTCACGAAGCCCATGTGGGCCACCGATGAGTACGCCACCAACTTCTTCATGTCCTGCTGAACCAGCGCAACCAGGCCAACGTAGATCACGGCGATCAGCGACAGCGCGATCATGAACCAGGCCCATTCGTGCGAAGCGTCTGGCGCAATCGGCATCGAGAAACGCAGGAAGCCGTAAGCACCGAGCTTCAGCATGATCGCCGCCAGCACCGCGGAGCCGCCTGTGGGTGCCTCGACGTGCACGTCCGGCAACCACGTGTGGACCGGCCACATCGGCACCTTGACCGCAAAGGCCGCAAAGAACGCGAAGAACAGGAAGGTCTGCGCGCTGGCACCCAGTGGCAGCTTGTGCCAGGTCAGGATGTCGAAGCTCCCGCCCGAGGTGTTGTACAGGTAAATCAGCGCGACCAGCATCAATAGCGAGCCGAGCAGCGTGTAGATGAAGAACTTGAAGGCCGCGTAGATCTTGTTGGGGCCGCCCCAGATGCCGATGATCAGGTACATCGGGATCAGCGTGGCCTCGAAGAAGACGTAGAACAGAATTCCGTCGAGTGCGGCAAAGGTGCCGATCATGAAGCCCGACAGGATCAGGAACGCACCCATGTATTGGTTCACGCGTTCGGTGATCACTTCCCACGCCGAGATCACCACGATCACCGTGATGAACGCCGTCAACAGCACCAACCAGAACGAGATGCCATCGAGTCCCACGTGGTAGCTGATGTTGAAGCGCTCGATCCAGCTCGTCTTCTCGACGAACTGCATCTCCGCGGTTCCGATCTTGAAATGCGTATAGAGGGGTAGCGTGACAAGGAAGCTCGCAACCGAACCGACGAGCGCAATCCAACGCACGACAGTCGCCTGACTGTCCCGACCAAACGCCAGCAGCACCACACCGAAGGCAATCGGCATCCAGATGGCAAGGCTCAACAGACCCATTTTTGTTTTTCTCCAGCGAGAGCCGCTTACCGTTTGAACCAGACGAAATACGACATGAGGACGAAGACGCCCAGCAGCATTCCGAACGCGTAGTGATAGATGTAGCCCGACTGCAGCCAGCGCACGGCGCCGGCAACGCGGCCGACTACCTTCCAGGAACCATTGACGATGGCGCCGTCGATGAGTCCCTCGTCACCGCCCTTCCACAGGCCGACACCCAATGCGCGCGTTGCACGGGCAATGACGTTCTCGTTGAACCAGTCCATGTAGTACTTGTTCTCGAGCAGACGGTAGATCGGACCGAAGGCGCGCTTGATGGCCCCAGGCACCGCCGGATTGACGAGGTACAGGTACCAGGCTGTCACGACGCCGGCGAGCGCCAGCCAGAACGGCGCGGCGGTGAGACCGTGCAGGGCCATGGTCATCGGGCCGTGGAACGCCTCGGCCAATTCCTTCATCGCCTCGTGCTTGCCTTCGTCGACGAAGATTGCACCCTTGAAGAGATCACCGAAGAGCAAGGGATCGATGGTCATGTAGCCGATGACGACCGATGGAATGGCCAGAAGCACCAGAGGTACCCACACCACCCACGGCGACTCGTGTGGCTCGTGGTGGTCGTCATGATGGCCATGACCGTCGTCAGCTCCGTGGTGATGCGCGTCGGGATTCTGGTCGTAGCGTTCCTTGCCGTGGAAGACCATGAAGTACATCCGAAACGAATACAGGGCCGTGACGAACACGCTGGACAGCACCGCGATATACGCAAAGCCCGAACCCCAGAGATGGCTCTCGTGCACCGCTTCGATGATGCTGTCCTTGGAGTAGAAGCCCGAGAACCATGGCGTGCCGATCAACGCGAGTGAGCCCACCAGAGACGTGATCCAGGTGATCGGCATGTACTTGCGCACGCCCCCCATCCAACGCATGTCCTGATTGTGGTGCAGGCCGATGATGACCGAGCCGGCGCCGAGAAACAGCAGCGCCTTGAAGAACGCGTGCGTCATCAAGTGGAAGATGGCGACCGAGTACGCCGATGCGCCGAGTGCCACCGTCATGTAGCCGAGTTGCGAGAGCGTGGAGTAGGCGACCACGCGCTTGATGTCATTCTGAATGACCCCCAGGAAGCCCATGAACAGCGCGGTAATCCCACCGATCACGAGCACGAAGCTCAGGGCGGTGTCGCTCAGCTCGAACAGTGGCGACATGCGCGCCACCATGAAGATACCGGCCGTCACCATGGTCGCCGCGTGGATCAGCGCGGAGATCGGTGTCGGACCTTCCATCGAATCCGGCAGCCAGACGTGCAGAGGAAACTGCGCACTCTTGCCCATCGCGCCGATGAACAGGCAGATGCAGATCACCGTGATCAGCATCCAGTCGGTGCCGGGGAAGGTGATCTTGGCCAACTGGTCTGCTTGCGCGAAAGCGTCGCCGTAGTTCAGCGAACCGGCATATGCCGCGATCAGCCCGATGCCAAGAATGAAGCCGAAGTCACCAACCCGGTTGACCAGAAAGGCCTTCAAGTTGGCGAAGATGGCCGTCGGCCTGTTGAACCAGAAGCCGATCAGCAGATATGACACGAGGCCCACTGCCTCCCAACCGAAGAACAGCTGGAGCATGTTGTTGCTCATCACGAGCATCAACATCGAGAACGTGAAAAGCGAAATGTAGGCGAAGAAACGGTTGTAGCCGTCATCGTCCTGCATGTACCCGATGGTGTAGATGTGCACCATCAGCGACACGAAGGTCACGACGCACATCATGATCGCTGTGAGGCCATCGACGAGGAAGCCGATTTCCATCTTCAGCCCGCCAACCGTCATCCATTCGTAGATCGTCGCGTTGAAATGCGCACCGTCGGACACCACGCTGTTCAGCGTCATGGCCGAAATGATGAAGGAGACCAGTACACCAAAAATCGTCAACGAATGGGTGACGCGGCGACCGATGTGATTGCCACCGAATTTCGTACCGAACAGGCCCGCCACGACGGCGCCAACCAGGGGAGCCAGTGGAACGGCAAGGAGAGTGGATGCAGAAAGTGTTGCGCTCATGAGAAGACCCTTAACCCTTGAGCGCGTTGAGTTCGTCGACGTTGATGTTCGACTTGTTGCGGAACAGGAGAACCAGCAGCGCGAGCCCGATTGCCGACTCGGCCGCGGCAACCGTCAGGATGAAGAACACGAAGATCTGGCCGTGCATGTCGCCGAGGAAATACGAGAAGGCGACGAAGTTCACATTGACGGCAAGGAGCATCAACTCGATGCACATCAACAGAACGATGAGGTTCTTCCGGTTCAGGAAGATGCCGATCACGGAAAGCGCGAAGAGCATCGCGCCCAGCGAGAGGAAATGTCCGAGCGTGAGCGTCATGCCTTGGTCTCCGCCGCAGCCGAGGGTTCCTCGGCAACGGGTTGCGCCGCGCGAGTGACCGGCATCTGGACGATGCGGACACGATCGCGCGCCTTCACCCGGACCTGGTCGGCCGGATTCACATACTTGCTGTCCTTGCGGGCTCGCAGCGTGAGCGCGATGGCCGCAACGATCGCGACCAGCAGGATCACTGCCGCGATCTCCAGCGGATAGAGATAGTCGGTATAGAGAAGCTTGCCGAGTTCGAGCGTGTTGGACGTGTCGGGCCCGGTTGCCATCGGGTTCTTCGGTGCACTCAGGCGGAAGCCGCCCATCAGGACCGCTGCCATCTCGAGCGCGATGAGCGCACCGACGCCTGCAGCGAGCGGGAAGTGCTTCCAGAAGCCCTCGCGGAGACTGTCGACGTTGATGTCCAGCATCATGACCACGAACAGGAACAGCACCATCACCGCCCCCACGTAGACAAGCACGAGCGTGATCGCCAGGAACTCGGCGCGCAGCAGCAGCCAGATCGCAGATGCTTGGAAGAAGGCCAGCACCAGGTAGAGCGCGGCATACACGGGGTTGCGCGCGGTAATGACGCGGAACGATGCAAAAAGCAGCACCGCGGCAAACAGATAGAACAGACCGGTCTTGGCGTCCATGGATGGAATTCGTTGCGAGGTTCGGGCCAGACCGCTTCAGCGGTACTTGGCGTCAGCTGCCTTGTTGGCAGCAATTTCTTTTTCGTAGCGGTCACCCACGGCCAGCAGCATGTCCTTGGTGAAGTACAGGTCTCCGCGCTTTTCGCCGTGATATTCGAAGATATGGGTCTCGACGATCGAGTCGACCGGGCAGCTTTCTTCGCAGAAGCCGCAGAAGATGCATTTGGTCAGGTCGATGTCATAGCGCGTGGTGCGGCGGGATCCGTCGTCGCGCACTTCGGATTCGATGGTGATGGCCAGCGCGGGACAAACAGCTTCGCAGAGCTTGCAGGCAATGCAACGCTCTTCG
Source organism: Variovorax sp. 05L425 (assembly GCF_056397705.1). Classification (NCBI taxonomy): domain Bacteria; kingdom Pseudomonadati; phylum Pseudomonadota; class Betaproteobacteria; order Burkholderiales; family Comamonadaceae; genus Variovorax; species Variovorax sp. 05L425. The sequence goes on from NZ_JBFTNY010000019.1 coordinate 111,274, forward strand.
CCGTTTTCATAGCGGCGAAGCGCATGCAAACCGCGGAAACGCGGCGACAGCGGCGTCTTTTCCTCCGGGAACTGCACGGTGATCTTCCGGCTAAAGGCGTACTTGCCAGTGATGGCCAGGCCCTTGAACAACTCGAACAGCATGAAGCTGCGCAGGAAGTCCTTGAGCGAAAACGGCTGGGCCGCATTCGATGATGAGCGCGCAAGCGCGCTGGTGGTTTGCGCAGACATGGCGATTACTTCCAGATGTTGAACGGGGTCTGCATCCACGCGCCGACCACCACCAGCCACACCAGAGTGACCGGAATGAAGATCTTCCAACCGAGCCGCATGATCTGGTCATAGCGGAAGCGTGGGAAGGTCGAACGAACCCACAGGAACATGGTGACCACGCAGAAGGTCTTGATGCCCAGCCAGATCCAGCCCGGAATGAACGACAGGAAGTCGAACGGAGGCAACCAGCCGCCAAGGAACAGGACCGCGCACAGGATCGAGACGAGCCACATGTTGGCGTACTCGGCCAGGAAGAACATCGCGAAGCTCATGCCCGAGTACTCGATCATGTGGCCGGCAACGATTTCGGACTCACCTTCGACGACGTCAAACGGGTGGCGATTGGTTTCGGCCAGTCCCGAAATGAAGTACACGACAAAGATCGGCAGCAAGGAAAGCCAGTTCCATGACAGGAAGCCGATGCCCATCGAGGCGAAATGCCCCCTGCCCTGCCCCATCACGATATCGGTCATGTTGAGACTTGCCGACACCATGAGCACCACGACGAAGCAGAAGCCCATCGCGATTTCATAGCTGACCATTTGCGCGGACGCACGCAGCGCACCCAGGAAGGCGTATTTCGAGTTCGATGCCCAACCGGCAATGATCACGCCATAGACCTCCAGCGAGGTGATGGCCATGACGAACAGCAGTCCGGCATTGATGTTCGCGAGAGCGACTTCGGGTCCGAAGGGGATGACCGCCCAGGCGGCCAGCGCCGGCATGATGGTCATGATCGGACCCAGCAGAAACAGGCCCTTGTTCGCGACCGTCGGGAGAATGATCTCCTTCGTCAGCAGCTTGAGTGCGTCGGCAATCGGCTGCAGCAGGCCCAGCGGGCCAATGCGGTTCGGGCCGATGCGGATTTGCGTGAAGCCGATGGCCTTCCGCTCCCATAGCGTCAGATAGGCAACCGCCCCCATCAGCGGCAGCACGACCACGACGATCTTGAGGAGGGTCCAGATGACCGGCCAGGCAAAGGCCGTCCACCACCCGGCAGACACCAGTCCGAGACCGAAACCGTGCAACGCATCGATCATGCGAGCACCTCCTCAGCGGTCGACGCCCGCGCAAGTCGCGCATCGGCCGTGAGTTGCAGTGATGGCGCGCGGCGAACGATGGAGTCGAGCTGATAGATGCTTGCAACCACGGGAGCCGCTTCCGCCGCACCACCCCTGGCGACAGGCGCGGAGGTTGCGTTGCTCAGCTTGTCAGTGAGCGTTTGACCCGGCAGCCCGGCATCCGCCAGCACTTCGCTCGTCGATTCGAATGCAAAACCCGAAAGGCCCAGCAGATTCGCCAGCACGCGCAACACTTTCCAGGCCGGCCGCGCTTCGCCCAACGGCTTCACCACAGCGTGGAAACTCTGAACGCGGCCTTCGGCATTGACGAAGGTACCTGGCGTTTCGGTGAAAGGCGCGATCGGCAACAACACGTCGCTGAATTCGAGATTGGCCTTGAAGGGGCTCAGCGTCACGACCATCTGCGCGTGCGCAAGACCCTCGTCGGCAGCGGTACCTGCGGCCGAGTCGAACACGGGTTCGGTGTTGAGCAGCAAAGCGGCCTTGAGTCCACCGGCCAGCATCTGACCTGCGTTCAAACCGCCTGCCTTGGGCATTGCCCCGACGACTTGAGCACCGACCGTGTTGGCAGCCTCGGTCAGGAAACCGACGCTTGCGCCCGTCTGCGAACCAATCCAGTTCGCCAGTCCGAGCAGCGTGCTTGCCTGCGCATGGTGCGCAGCTGCATTGCCGAGCAGAATGGCTTTGCGCTCCCCGCCCAGCAGCGACGCAGCGATCGATTTGGCAGCGTCGCTTGCTGCACCGTTCGTGCCGGCCGGCGCAGTTGCGCCCGTGCTTTCGGCAACGGCTGCAGCAATCTCGGCCAGGGCGTCCACCCAAGCGCTGGGGGCAACGCGAATGACGTTCGCGACAGGCATGGCCCATGCATCGGCATCGGCAAGCAGTTCAGGCGATGTGACCGCGCTGAGCACACCACCTTTGCGCACCGACTGGCGGATGCGTTGTGCAAACAGAGGATGATCCTTGCGCAAGTTGGAACCGATCACGAGCGCGCGCTGCAGCAGCGACAACGATGCGATCGAGGTTCCGAGCCAACGTACACCTTCGAACGCCGTGAATTCCGCATTGCGCAGACGGTAGTCGATGTTGTCGCTGCCCAGGCCGTGCGTCAGCAGCTTCGCCAGATGCATCTCTTCAAGCGTGCTGTGCGGGCTGACAAGCGTTCCGATGCTCTGCGCACCGTGGTCGGCCTTGATCTGCTTGAGTCCGTTGGCAACGTATTCCAGCGCCGTCTGCCAGTCGACTTGCTGCCACTGGCCGCCCTGCTTGAGCATGGGCTGCGTGAGCCGTTCGGAACCGTTCAGCGCTTCATACGAGAACCGGTCGCGATCCGCGATCCAGCATTCGTTGACTTCTTCGTTTTCGAGCGGCACAACGCGCATCACGCGGTTGTTCTTGACCTGGACGATCAGGTTGGCGCCAGTCGAATCATGCGGGCTCACCGATTTACGGCGCGACAACTCCCACGTGCGGGCGCTGTACCGGAAAGGCTTGCTCGTGAGCGCGCCGACCGGGCAGATGTCGATCATGTTCCCCGACAACTCGGAATCCACCGAGTCGCCGAGGAACGTTTCGATCTCCGAATGTTCGCCGCGGTTCGACATGCCGAGCTCCATCACGCCAGCCACTTCCTGGCCGAAACGGACGCAGCGCGTGCAGTGGATGCACCGGCTCATCTCTTCCATGCTGATGAGCGGACCGACATCCTTGTGGAACACAACCCGCTTTTCTTCTTCGTAGCGCGACGAGGAACCACCGTAGCCCACGGCCAGATCCTGGAGCTGGCATTCGCCGCCCTGATCGCAGATCGGGCAATCCAGCGGATGGTTGATGAGGAGGAACTCCATCACCGACTGCTGGGCCTTGATGGCCTTCTCGCTCTTGGTGCGGACGATCATGCCCTGCGTCACCGGCGTGGCGCAGGCTGGCATCGGCTTCGGCGCCTTTTCGACGTCGACCAGACACATTCGGCAGTTGGCCGCGATGCTCAGCTTCTTGTGATAGCAGAAGTGCGGGATGTAGGTGCCCGCCTTGTCGGCCGCATGCATGACCATGCTGCCTTCGGTCACTTCGACCTTCTTGCCGTCGAGTTCGATTTCAACCATATGTGTTGCGTTCTTCTTGCGCTCAGGCCTTGACGGGCGCCTTCGGGACGTAACCCGAAATCAGGGCTTCGAACTCATGGCGGAAGTGCTTGATCATGGCCCGGACGGGCATCGCAGCGGCATCGCCCAGCGCGCAAATCGTGCGGCCCTGGATGTTGTCAGCGACGGAATTCAGCAGATCCATGTCCGAGGCCTTGCCTTGGCCATTGTGAATCCGGTCCACGACGCGCCAGAGCCAGCCGGTGCCTTCTCGGCACGGCGTGCATTGACCGCAGGACTCGTGCATGTAGAAGTACGACAGACGTTTGAGCGACTCGACCATCGAGCGGCTGTCGTCCATCACGATGACAGCACCAGAGCCCAGCATCGAGCCGGCCTTGGCGATGGAGTCGTAGTCCATCGTGCACTCCATCATGATCGAAGCCGGCAAAACCGGAGCGGACGAACCGCCTGGAATCACCGCTTTGAGCTGCCGACCCTTGCGCACACCGCCCGCCAATTCGAGCAGTTTCGAGAACGGCGTACCCATCGGCACTTCATAGTTGCCAGGCAGTTCGACGTCGCCGCTGACCGAGTAGATCTTGGTGCCGCCATTGTTGGGCTTGCCGCATTCGAGGTACGCAGTTCCACCGTTGTTGATGATCCAGGGCACCGCCGCGAAGGTCTCGGTGTTGTTGATCGTGGTCGGCTTGCCGTAGAGGCCGAAACTCGCAGGGAACGGAGGCTTGAAACGCGGCTGCCCCTTCTTGCCTTCGAGCGACTCGAGGAGCGCGGTTTCCTCACCGCAGATATAGGCGCCGAAACCGTGCGCAGCATGGAGCTGGAAGTTGTAGCCGCTGCCCATGATGCCGTCGCCCAGATAGCCGGCGGCACGCGCTTCCTCGAGGGCTTCCTCGAAGCGGTCGTAAGTTCGGAAAATCTCGCCGTGGATGTAGTTGTAGCCCACGCTGATGCCCATGGCGTAAGCCGCAATGGCCATGCCTTCGATCACGATGTGCGGGTTGAACTGCAGGATGTCCCGGTCCTTGCACGTGCCCGGTTCACCCTCGTCTGAATTGCACACGAGGTATTTCTGACCCGGGAACTGACGGGGCATGAAGCTCCACTTGAGGCCGGTCGGAAAGCCCGCGCCTCCGCGACCACGCAGACCCGAGGCCTTGACCTCGGCGATCACCTGGTCGGGCGTCATGCCTTCGCTCAAGATCTTGCGCAGCGCCTTGTAGCCACCACGCGCCTCGTAGTCGGCAAGCCGCCAGTTGGTGCCGTTCAGGCCCGCATAGATCTGTGGCTCGATGTGGCGGTCGTGAAAGCAGGTCTGGATGCCCGTCGCCTGAAACTGCGACAGCACTTGTTGGGGCGACATCATTGCGTTCCCTTCGTGGTGGAGCTGCGCAAGCCGTCGATCAGCTGATCCAGCTTCTCGTTGCTCATGAAGCTGCACATCGTGCGATCGTTGACCAGCATCACCGGCGAATCTGCGCAAGCCCCCAGGCATTCGCTTTGCTGCAGCGTGAACATCCCGTCCGGCGTGGTCTCGCCCATTTGGATGCCAAGCTTCTTCTCGAGATGCGCAAGCGCCACCGCACCGTCGCGGAGCTGGCACGGAAGGTTGGTGCAGACATTCAACTTGAACTTGCCCACCGGCCGCTGGTTGTACATGTTGTAGAACGTGGTCACCTCGTGCACGGCGATGGGCGCCATGCCGAGATATGCAGCGATCTCACGTTCGCGCGCTTCGCTGATGAAGCCCTCGTCCTGCTGAACGATCGCGAGACAAGCCATGACTGCAGACTGCTTGCCGGCCGGCGGGTACTTGGCAACCTCGCGCGCAAATTGCTCCAGCGTCGCAGCCGGCAGCGGTGCATCGTTGCTGTGGGTGGTGTCGGAAGTCATGAATTCACTCACCTGTCAATCTCGCCGAACACGATGTCCATCGTGCCGATCACGGCGACCGCGTCGGCGATCATGTGGCCGCGCGACATCTCGTCGAGCGCTGCGAGATGCGGGAAACCTGGCGCACGGATCTTGAGGCGATAGGGCTTGTTCGCGCCATCACTCACGAGATAGATGCCGAACTCGCCCTTGGGGTGTTCGACGGCTGCGTATGCCTCTCCCTCGGGCACATGAAAGCCTTCGGTGAAGAGCTTGAAATGGTGGATCAACTCCTCCATGTTCGACTTCATCGATTCGCGGGAGGGTGCCGCAACCTTGTGGTTGTCCGTGATCACAGGGCCTGGGTTCACACGAAGCCACGCGGAGCACTGCTGAATGATCCGATTGGCCTGGCGCATCTCCTCGACCCGAACCAGATAGCGGTCATAGCAGTCGCCGGTCTTGCCGACCGGAACGTCGAAATCCACCCGGTCATACACGTCGTAAGGCTGCTTCTTGCGCAGATCCCATTCGATGCCGGAGCCGCGCAGCATCGGGCCCGTGAAGCCGAGGTTCAGCGCCCGCTCGGGCGAGACCACGCCGATTCCGACCGTACGCTGCTTCCAGATTCGGTTGTCGGTGAGCAACGTCTCGTACTCGTCGACCATCTTGGGGAAACGCTTGCAGAAGTCGTCGACAAAATCCAGCAAAGAGCCGCGGCGGTTCTCGTTGAGTCGCTCGATCGCCTTCGCATTCTTGATCTTGCTCGCCTTGTATTGCGGCATCACATCCGGCAGATCGCGATAGACGCCGCCCGGACGGAAGTAAGCCGCGTGCATGCGCGCACCCGACACGGCCTCATACAAGTCGAACAGGTCTTCGCGTTCGCGGAAGCAGTAGATGAGCATGTTCATCGCACCGCAGTCGAGACCATGCGCACCCAGCCACAGCAGATGGTTCAGCAAACGCGTGATCTCGGCGAACATCACGCGGATGTATTGCGCACGGATAGGCACCTCGAGCCCCATAAGGCGCTCGATCGCGAGACAGTAGGCATGCTCGTTGCTCATCATCGACACGTAGTCGAGACGATCCATGTAAGGCAACGACTGAATGAATGTGCGCGACTCGGCCAGCTTTTCAGTGGCGCGATGAAGAAGCCCGATATGTGGATCGGCGCGCTGAATGACCTCGCCATCCAGCTCGAGCACGAGGCGCAGCACGCCGTGCGCTGCAGGGTGCTGGGGCCCGAAGTTGAGCGTGTAGTTCTTGATTTCGGCCATCAGTGCAATCCGCCGTAGTTGTCTTCGCGAATGACTCTGGGCGTGATCTCGCGCGGCTCGATCGAAACCGGCTGATAGATCACGCGCTTCTGTTCCGCGTCGTAACGCATCTCGACGTGACCGGAAACCGGGAAATCCTTGCGGAACGGATGTCCGATGAAACCGTAATCAGTCAGGATGCGGCGCAGGTCGTCATGGCCTTCAAAGACGATCCCGTAGAGATCGAAGGCCTCGCGCTCGAACCAGCCCGCTGCATTCCAGACGCTCGTCAGCGAATCGACAACTGGCAAGTCCTCGTTCGGCACGAACACCTTGAGGCGGACACGCTGATTGAGGCTGACCGAAAGCAGATGAGACACGACGCAGAACCGCTCGCCCTCCCATTCGCCCTCGCGGTAGCCCGAATAGTCCATGCCGCAAAGATCAATGAGTTGCTCGAATCGACAACCCGGCGCATCACGGAGCAAGGCCGCAACCGCCAGGTAGTCTGCAGCACCCACGACCACCGTTACCTCGCCGAGCGCGAGCGTGACGCTCTTCGCCCTGGAGCCAAGGGTTTCGGAAATCTGGATCTGGAGCGCCTCGGGAGAAATGGCAAAGTCAGTCATCGTCTCTCGCATCAGGCGCGCGCGATCGTATTGGTACGGCGAATCTTTTGCTGGAGTTGAATCACTCCATACAAGAGAGCCTCCGCAGTCGGCGGACAACCGGGAACATAGACGTCGACCGGCACAATGCGGTCACATCCACGCACGACCGAATAGCTGTAGTGGTAATAGCCACCGCCATTGGCGCACGACCCCATCGAGAGAACCCAGCGCGGCTCGGGCATCTGGTCGTAGACCTTGCGCAGCGCGGGCGCCATCTTGTTGCACAGCGTTCCAGCCACGATCATCAGGTCGGACTGGCGCGGACTGGGGCGGAACAACATGCCAAAACGGTCGATGTCGTAGCGGGCAGCACCCGCATGCATCATCTCCACCGCACAGCAGGCCAGACCGAAGGTCATGGGCCACAGTGATCCGGTCTTGGCCCAGTTCACCACCGAATCGTAGGTCGTGGTGACGAAGCCTTCCTTCATGACGCCTTCAATGGCCATTTTGGGGATTCCTTGTCATTCCCAGTCGAGCGCACCCTTTTTCCACTCGTAGGCAAAACCCACGACGAGGATGGCGAGAAAAATCATCATCGCCCAGAATCCGACAGCGCCAATCTCCTTGAGCGCGATTGCCCAAGGAAAGAGAAAAGCGATTTCGAGATCAAAAAGGATGAAGAGGATGGCGACGAGGTAGTACCGAACGTCGAACTTCATCCGGGCATCTTCGAAAGCTTCGAAGCCGCATTCGTAAGGGGAATTCTTTTGAGCGTCCGGCCGATTGGGCCCGAGGATGTAGCCCAGAACCTGCGGCGCGACGCCGACACCGACACCGACCAGGATGAACAACAGGACGGGAAGGTAGGAATCGAGGTTCATCAGGGGGCTCTATCACCGCTTGCCACTGGCAAGGAGCATGATCCTTGCCAGTGAGATTTGGTGCGGTCGGCGAGACTCGAACTCGCACAGCTTTCGCCACTACCCCCTCAAGATAGCGTGTCTACCAATTTCACCACGACCGCGGTTTTTGTCTGTCCGGATGGCATGAGGAACCCAAGAGGGCTTTGGCTTTCCCGGAACAGCTTTAGAGTTTACCCTGAAAAACTACCGTTTTCACTCGACAACTGAGAGATCGCAACAGGTTTATTTGTTCGGGATCTGGCCGGCGCCCGAGGCAGGCGCAGCGGGTGCCGTACTTGGTGCGCTCGTGGCTGGTGCAGCAGGCGCGCTGCTGGACGGAATCTCGGCTGGCGAGCCCGGAGCAGCAGGCGTCGGAGCTGGCGTGGGCGCGGGTACACCGACCGCGGCCCGCTCGAGCAGACTGCCTCCACCGACGGGTCGCGAGTGACCGAAATAGGCAAGCAGCAACGTGCAAGCAAAGAACACGACAGCCAGCACCGCAGTGGTTCGCGACAGGAAGTTCGCGCTCCCACTGGCACCGAACAGGCTGCCGGCACTTCCGCTACCGAAGGCCGCGCCCATATCGGCGCCCTTGCCGTGCTGAACCAGGATAAGGCCGATCATGGCCAGCGCGGTAAGCATCTGCACACCTACCAGGATATTGAGGACCACATTCATTCGTTCTAACTCCTAAATTGTTTGGCGGCCGCGTCGCATCACGCGGCGGCAATGATCTGCAGAAAATCGGGGGCTTTGAGCGAAGCGGCGCCAACCAGTCCGCCATCGATGTCAGGCTGCGCGAGCAATTCGGCCGCGTTGGCGGCGTTCATGCTTCCGCCGTAAAGAATCCGGATGCCGCTCGCGTGTTCGCTCGCGGCATGGTGAAGCTGCGCACGCAGCACCGCATGCACTGCCTGCGCCTGCTCCGGCGTGGCGGTCTTTCCGGTACCGATGGCCCAGACGGGCTCGTAGGCCACAACAATCTCGCTGATGCAATGGCCATTGACATGGATCACGGCCGCGAGCTGACGCTTGACGACCTCTTCGGTCTGTCCCGCCTCCCGCTGTGCAAGCGTTTCACCGACACAGACGATGGGCGTGATGCCGTTGCCCAGTGCCACAGACGTCTTTGCTGCAACCAGTTCGTCCGTTTCGCCGTGGTATTGACGACGCTCCGAATGGCCGACGATGACGTAACGCACGCCGAAATCTTTCAGCATCGCAGCCGATTGTTCGCCCGTAAAGGCTCCCTGGGGCTGGGCCGATACGTCCTGCGCACCGAGCGCAATCGACGAACCGGCGACAAGCGACTGAACCTGCGCGAGATACGGCGCAGGAACGCATACCGCAATGTCACATGCCGGCGCACTGACACCCTGCCGCAATGCCTTCACCAGCGCCTCGTTGGCGGCGAGGCTGCCGTTCATCTTCCAGTTGCCCGCGATCAGCTTTTTCTTTTTCATTTCTCTCTTGCTCACCAGGTCAGCACGATCTTGCCGATGTGCTGGTTGGATTCCATCAGGGCATGGGCCTGCGCGGCGCCGCTCGGTTCACCGCCCGCAGCAAAACTGCTGTGGATGACCGGATTGACTGCCCCGCTCTCAAGCAACGGCCAGACCTTCTCGCGCAATGCCTTGGCGATCGCGCCCTTGAACGCGACCGGCCGCGGACGCAGCGTGGATCCGGTGATGGTGAGCCGCCTGCGCAGGACGAGACCCGCGTTGAACTCGCTCTTGATGCCACCCTGCACCGCGATGATCACTAGCCGGCCGTCTTCAGCAAGGCATTCGATCTCCCGCGTCACGTAGCTGCCCGCCACCATGTCGAGAACCACGTCGACACCCTTGCCGCCGGTGAGGCGCTTGACCTCCTCGACGAAATCGGCGGTCTTGTAATTGATCGCGTGGTCGGCGCCGAGCTTTCTGCAGGCCCCGCATTTTTCGTCGCTGCCCGCAGTCACGATCACCGTGGCTCCCAGCGCCTTGCCGAGTTGGATCGCCGTGACGCCGATGCCGCTCGAACCGCCTTGAATCAGAAGGGTTTCACCCTTCTGCAGACGGCCGCGCTCGAACACGTTGCTCCAGACGGTGAAGAAAGTCTCGGGCAGCGTGGCAGCCTCGACGTCGCTCCAGCCCTTGGGCACCGGAAGGCATTGCGCCACGGGCGCCACGCACAGTTCCGCATAGCCGCCGCCGGCGATCAGCGCACAGACGTGATCCCCGATCTTGAAGCCAGCGTCAGCCAGCGCCTTTTCGTCGCCCGACACGATCTCGCCCGCGACCTCGAGGCCGGGCAGGTCCGACGCGCCCGGGGGCACCGGATAGTGGCCCATGCGCTGGAGCACATCGGGGCGATTCACGCCGCTAGCGGCCACGCGAATCAGTAGCTCACCTTCGCCCGCAACGGGCGCCGGACGCTCGACCACGCGAAGCACCTCGGGGGTGCCGAACGATGAGATCTCAATGGCTTTCATGATCTTTCCGACTGGAGTGCGCGCCGACAGGCAGGCATCGCTCGATCCGGAAGCACGACGGCGGCTTGCGCTGCCATCGCACCTCGTCAGGGCTGGTGGTCGCCGCGATTGGACTCTTGAAGCGGCAGCTGTTCAGCCAATTGCTCAGCCTGCTCGCCGCCACGTTCGTTGTTCTCGAAGCGCGGCGCACGATCGCCACGCGGCGGACGATCGCCACGGTCCGAACGCTCGCGACGATCGCCACGGTCTTCACGCGGGGGACGCTCGGTGAATTCCATGCCGGCCGGACGCTCGGTCAGCGCCTTCATCGACAGCTTGACGCGACCCTTTTCGTCGGTCTCGAGGACCTTGACCTTCACGATCTGGCCTTCGCTCAAGTAGTCGGTCACCTTCTCGACGCGCTCGTGCGCAATCTGGCTGATGTGCAGCAGGCCGTCCTTGCCGGGCAGCAGGTTGATCAGCGCGCCGAAATCGAGGATCTTGGTGACCGGGCCTTCGTAGACCTTGCCGATTTCGACTTCCGCAGTGATCTGCTCGATGCGCTTCTTGGCCTCTTCGGCCTTGGCCGGATCGGTCGAGGCAATGGTGATGGTGCCGTCTTCGTCGATGTTGATCTGCGTGCCGGTTTCTTCGGTCAGCGCACGGATCACGGAACCACCTTTGCCGATCACGTCGCGGATCTTCTCCGGGTTGATCTTCATCGTGAACAGGCGCGGCGCGAAGCTGGAGACTTCAGCCTTCGCCTCGCCCATCGCTTCCTGCATCTTGCCGAGGATGTGCATGCGGGCTTCCTTGGCCTGTGCCAGTGCCACCTGCATGATTTCCTTGGTGATGCCCTGGATCTTGATGTCCATCTGCAGCGCGGTGATGCCGTTGGTCGTGCCGGCCACCTTGAAGTCCATGTCGCCCAGATGATCTTCATCGCCCAGGATGTCGGTCAGCACGGCGAAGCGGTTGTCTTCCTTGATCAGGCCCATGGCAATACCGGCGACGTGCGCCTTCATGGGCACGCCGGCGTCCATCATCGAGAGGCAGCCGCCGCAGACCGATGCCATCGACGAAGAACCGTTGGACTCGGTGATTTCGGAAACGACGCGGATCGTGTAGGGGAACTCTTCCTTGCTCGGCAGGCAGGCGACGAGTGCGCGCTTGGCGAGGCGCCCATGTCCGATTTCGCGGCGTTTGGTGGAGCCCATGCGGCCCACTTCGCCGGTCGCGAAGGGAGGCATGTTGTAGTGGAACAGGAAGCGGTCTTCGTATTCGCCGGCCAGCGCGTCGATGCGTTGCGCATCGCGTTCGGTGCCGAGCGTGGTCACGACTAGCGCCTGGGTTTCACCGCGCGTGAACAGTGCCGAACCATGGGTACGCGGCAGCACGCTGTTGCGGATTTCGATCGGGCGCACGGTGCGCGTGTCGCGACCATCGATGCGGGGTTCGCCGGCCAGGATCTGGCCGCGCACGATCTTCGATTCAATGGCGAACAGGAGGTCGTTGACCTTGCCGGCATCGAAAGGCTCGCCGCTTTCCTTGAGCGCTTCCATCACGCTCGCGTTGGCTTCGCGCAGCGCCTGGGTGCGGGCTTGCTTGCTGCGGATCTGGTAGACAGCGCGCAGCTTTTCTTCGGCCAGGCCCTTGACCTTGGCGACGAAGGCTTCGTCTTCTGCGGGCGGTTGCCAGTCCCAAACGGGCTTGCCGGCGTCGCGCACGAGTTCATGGATGGCGTTGATCGCGATGTTGGCCTGTTCATGACCGAACACCACGCCGCCGAGCATGATTTCTTCGCTCAACTGCAGGGCTTCGGATTCGACCATCAGCACGGCCGCCTCGGTACCAGCGACGACCAAGTCCATCTGCGAATCCTTGCGCGCGGTCTGGCCGGGGTTCAGCACGTACTGGCCATTGATGTAGCCGACGCGCGCGGCGCCGATCGGGCCGCTGAAGGGAATGCCGGAGACCGACAGTGCGGCACTCGTAGCGATCATGGCGGCGATGTCGGCGTCGACTTCAGGGTTGAGCGACAGCGTGTGGATGACCACGTGAACTTCGTTCAGGAAACCTTCGGGGAACAGCGGGCGGATCGGACGATCGATCAGGCGCGACGTGAGCGTTTCGTGCTCGCTGGGCTTGGCTTCGCGCTTGAAGAAGCTGCCGGGGATCTTGCCGGCGGCATAGGTCTTCTCGATGTAGTCGACGGTCAGGGGGAAGAAGTCCTGGCCGGGCTTGGCCGACTTGGACGCAACCACGGTCGCCAGCACGACCGTGCCGTCGATGTCCACGGTGACGGCACCGGTGGCCTGACGGGCGATTTCGCCGGTTTCCATGACGACGGTCTTGCCGCCCCACTGGAAGGACTTGGTGACTTTGTTGAAGAGGCTCATCTTTAGCTCCTGTTTTTATCGGCGGGTCGACGCGTGGTGGTCACGAGTCCCCGCAGGGACGGAGCGCTTTTCAGAACACGATGCCATTCCAGAGAAGTTCGGCGGAACTTCGTTGGAATGACACAGCTTCGCTCTGTTCGGCACTCCAGAAACGATTCGCGAAGTAAAAAACGCCTGAGCTAGCGGACTAACCCAGGCGTTCTTGCATGCGATTCGGTTTTACTTGCGCAGACCCAGCTTGGCGATCAGCGCGGTGTAACGGTCGGCGTCTTTGGACTTCAGGTAGTCCAACAGCTTGCGGCGGCGGCTCACCATGCGCAGCAGGCCGCGACGACCGTGGTGGTCCTTGGCGTGCGTCTTGAAGTGCGGGGTGAGTTCGTTGATGCGGGCGGTCAGCAGTGCGACTTGCACTTCGGGGCTGCCGGTGTCGTTGGCGGCGCGGGCGTTGTCCTTGACAACTTCGGCCTTGATGGAGGCTGCGATCATTTGGTTTTCCTGTTCCGGGATGTTTGACTTGCGGTGAGCGCTGGAACTGCACACACCGTGCGCCTTGCGGTATGCAAAGCCTTGGGATTATAGCTCGCCCCCAGGTTGCCCGCACTTCGTGTCGGGCGCCCACCCCCTGCCGGGGGCAACACCAGCGGCCCGGCTAAGCCGGATCCGCGGTGTTTCACGACTTTCGTTCGGCCCCCAGCCAGCGTTTGAGGCGGTTTACCCCTTCGACCAGGCGTTCTTTGTCCTTGGAGGCGAAGCACCAGCGGAGCCAGCCCTGGGCCTCGGGGGCGAAGGCGTTGCCGGGGGCAAGGCCCAGTCCGGCCTCGGCGACGAGGCGTTTGGCGACTTCCAGCGAATCGTCGAAACCTTCGAGCTTGAAGAAGGCATACATGCCGCCACGGGCGGGTGCCACCTGCAGGCCGGGGACGGCGGCGAGCAACGGCACCAGCGTGTCTCGACAGGATTTCAGGTGCGCAACGATTCGCGGGGTGATTTCCTCGGAGTGCGCCAGGGCCGCGACGCCGGCGCGCTGCGTGAACACGCTCGCGCACGAAGTGTTGAATTCGATCAGCTTGCCCATGCCATCCATCAGAGCCGGCGGCAATACCAGCCAGCCGAGCCGCCAGCCGGTCATCAGGAAGCTCTTGGAGAAGCTGTGAGCGACAACGAGGCGGTCGTCCGGCGCAGCCACGTCGAGAAAGCTCGGCGCGCACCGATTCGGGGTTTCGTCGTAGTAAAGACGCTCGTAGACCTCGTCGGAAAGGATCCAGGTTCCGGTCGACCGGCAGTGGTCGAGGATTGCCTGTTGCTCCGCGCGCGTCAGCGTCCAGCCGGTAGGGTTGTTGGGCGCATTGACGATGAGCAGCTTGGTGGCCGGCGTGATCGCGGCGCGCAGCGCATCGAGGTCGAGGGTCCATTGCCCGGCCTTGGGCACGAGGGAAACGCGACGCACGCGTGCGCCGAGGATGGCCGGCTGCGCAGTGAGATTCGGCCATACGGGGGTGATGGCGACGACCTCGTCTCCTGCATCGACCAGCGCCTGCACGGCAAGCATCAACGCGTTGACGCCGCCCGAGGTGATCGCGATGCGGGACGACTCGATCTTCGGATGCAGACCGCTCATGTATCCGGCGACTGCCTCGCGCAGTTCAGGCAAACCCAGGTTGTGGGCGTAGAAGGTCTCGCCACGCTGCAGCGATTCGATGGCCGCCTGGCGAATCACGCCGGGCGTGACTTCGTCACTTTCGCCGAACCAGAACGCCAGGACGTCGCCGCGGCCCAGGCCGGCATTCGCGACTTCGCGGATCTTGGAGGCTTCGAGGTTGTGGATGGCTTGGCGCATCGATCTTGTTCCTTTGCAATTCAACTTCGCCACCGCTGGCGCTGGAGGTGAAACAGTAGCAGCTCATTCGGGAAACACCGCGGAACCGGCTTTGCCGGGCCGCTGGTGTTGCCCCCGGCAGGGGGTGGGCTTCAGGGGCGCTGCATCTTGCAGCTCGTGGGCATCTCTGCCTTGCTGGCTGGAATGGTCTTCACGACGCGGAAGCCGTAGCCGGAACCTTCCACGTCGAACTTGACGCCGGGCGCGCCTTGCCTGTCCATCACGCCGACCACCAGCGTCTGCTGGAACTGGTGGTCTTCAGCGCGCATGTGCCCGCTCTGGCCCGCGAGCGTGACATGGGCCTTTTCAAG